>JBGVDY010000211.1:0-9245 GCA_045119585.1 Acutalibacteraceae bacterium
CACTACTGCACCTGCGTAAGCATTACCGGTAACATTAATGTTTACATTTTCAACATTAAGATTTCTAATTATTGCGCTGGCAGTAGCATAAGGAATAAGACCATACGCATAAGTGCCGTTATCGGATATTGCATCTTCACAATAAAGACCGCTTACGGTATAACCCGCACCGTCTAATACACCAGCAAAAGAGCTTGTGTAAGCAAAGCCATCAAGTAATGCTTTTTGTTTTGTCCATGAATAAGGATTTTCGTTTTCCCAATTATCATAAACATTAGAAATTGCAATATCATTTGTAAGCTTATAATACTTACCTAAAGTTGTTTCTCTATCAGAGTTTGCAAGAAGATAAAGTTCGCTTGCATTTGAAATTAAGTAAGGTGCAACGGCAGTACCTTCACCGTCTGCAAAGCCGTCTGCAATAGTACCGTCCCAAGCCTTTGCTCTGTCTTCCATAGACTGATGAACAGGATATCCACCATCAACAGTTTTCCACATTTGGTTGAAGTTATAGCCTTCAAGATTTTCTTTAGCGGTGTCGCCTGTAATTTCAGCTGCAGTCACCTTGCTTAAACCATTTATAGAATTATCATAATCTACGGTTGTATATACATTCTTATAGGTAATAGCAATTTCGTTTTCATAGCTTGCTTTTGCATTCATATCGGTATAGCAGTTTTCGATAGAAATGCTGTTTCCTATACCATTACCCTTACCGTGAACCGCCGCAAATGCGGAAGAGTTCATCTTTTCACCGGTGGCGGTGTGTGTGATGTTATTGTTTATTGCATAACAATCCTTAATAATTAAAGATTGTGAGTAAATAGAACCAACAAACGCACCCGAAGCATCACGAGAACCAATTGTATAATCCTCAACCGAACATCCACTAATTGTAATTGGTGTAGAACGCTCGGTTCCGACTGCAAGACCTATAAGACCGCCATTTGCATAGCTATCCCAATCCGCTTTAGGAAGATTACCATTTACAAGGCGTAAATCATAAATTTCTGTACCTTGGGTCGCAACAGGAATAAGACCTGCAACACCTACTTTAACAGTAGAACTAAGATTATAAACTATATGATTGTTACCATAAATTACACCTGCAAAACCTGTAGTATAATTTGAAGATTGAGGATAACTTCTCTTACCAACATTGTACCACTGTACATTACCAAGGTTAATATCAGAAGTGATTTCAAAATAGGGTTTATTTTCAATAAGAGTTGCATAATTTTGATTTGAGTATGTACTTATAGCATAGTAAAGTTCTGCACCGTTTGAAATCTTATAAGGATTAGCTTTTGTACCTTCGCCTTCAAGGCTTTCAGCAATAGAGCCGTCCCAAGCTTCTATAATATCTTTTCTACATACAGGATAACCGTTTTCTACAGTTTTCCAAGTGCAGTAGAAGTCAAAAACGGTCATATTTTCTTTTGCGGCTTCGCCCTTCATTAAATCGGCAGAAGCTAAAACATTAGTACCATAGCTATCCGCAACAAGACCGTAGCTGTTTGTAACTGTTGTAGTACCTGAATTACTAGCCACAAGTGCGACATTTGAAGATGAATATGAATTATTAATAGAAATAATTACCGAAGTATCCCAAAATGTTCCGGTAAATGCGCCTACGTGTGAACCACCTGTAATATCTGCAAGAACTGCACAGTTAGTAATTGTCAAATGTGCTTTAGATCCTTCATTATATCCACGACCAACAAGACCTGCTACACCCTTAACATTAGGAGCATTTATCTTACAGGTTTCATCAATATAAATATTTTCAAATACAGTTTCGCCGGATGCTTGACCTACAACAATAGCCGCACCTTCAGCAGAACCGGAAGTTGCTGCAGAGTTATTTATAGAAGCGCCTGTAAAGGTAATGTTCTTAAATGCAGCAACGTGTGTGTTACCACTTGCAAGCTTACCTGAATATGCAACAAGACCGTATCTACCGCCTGATGTTGCGTTCCAGTAAAGACCTTCTATAGTATGTCCATCACCATCAATTTCACCGTTAAAACGATTCTGGGTGTTTTGTACCCAACCACGAGCTGAAGCTTCCCAGCCATCAAATGATGTATCATTAAGAACGATGTCGTTTGCAAGCCTATAGTGCTTAGCTTCTGACATTGCAGTACCACTTTTAGCTACAGCATAAGCAAGCTGTGCACCGTTTTCAATCATATATGGGTTTTCTTCTGTACCTTCACCCTTAAAAGAACTAAAGTCTGTAACCCAAGAACCGTCCCAAAGTTCTCCTCTAGGATTGTAAATCGGGAAATCGTTTTCTACTGTTTCCCAGATGAATTTGAAAGAAAGCGCTGTCATATATTTCTTTGCATTTTCACCCTTCATTTGGTCAGTAGTAAGAAGTGTAGCCGCAGCGTCTATAGTGCCTTGCTTCTTAACAACATAAACAGCGTTAGAATTAGTAGAGAGATTACGGTCAGTAACGCCTTGAGCATAAAGGTCTGCAGTAGTATAACTTGACTTAATATCAAGTTTTGCGCCGCTGGAAAGAGTACCTATAAAAGCACCTACATTAGAACCACCGCTAAGCTTACCATTCATTGCACAGTTAGACATAAATACATTATATGAGCTTTGTCCAAGAATACCGCCAACACCTTTTACGGTAGTAGAAGTTATTTCGCAAGTATCATCAATATAAATACCGTCAAAATATGCTACTCTAGATGCTTGACCTGCTGCAAAACCAGCGCCATCTGCTGCCGTGCTGGAGATATAAGCATTTGTCATTGCAAAGTTTTTAAGTGTTGTTTGATAAGTACCGTTATTATCTGCACCTATATAGGAGAAAAGACCCATTACTCTTTGGCCACCATCATAAAAAAGACCATCAATAGTATGTCCATTACCGTCAAAAGTACCTATAAAACGGAAATCTTCCCAAACCCAGTCACGAGCAGAACTTTTCCAATCGGGAATGGTAGTATCATTTATTCTGATATCGTTAACGAGCTTGAAGTACTTACCGGTAAATGCTCCGCTATTATTGCTTGTTACTATAGCAGCAAGATGTGAAGCAGTTTTAATTAGATAAGGATCTGCAACCGAACCGGATCCTTCTAAGTTAGCGTCCTTAGTACCGTCCCAAATAGGTAAAATTTCATCACGAACAGTAGGATAGCCATTTTCTACAGTTTCCCAAGTCCACACAAAGTCAAAACCGCTCATATTTGTTTTAGCGGCTTCGCCCTTCATTTTTTCATCTGAAAGCACCGTAACACCTGCTGTTGTGTTACCTTCGGGAATAGCAGTATTGGTATAAACGTTAGTGCAAACAGCTTTACTAACTTTTGAGTTTGTTGGGAAATTACCAACAGTGTAGCAGTTTGTTAGCTTAAGTGTACCGCCACTATAAGCATTACCTACAATACCACCGGGAGTGCCGCTACTATCCCAGTTGCTGAGAGCAACGTTACCCGAATAACAATTGGTGAAATTCACTGAACATTCACGAATATCGCCCAAAAATCCGCCTGCAAATTCCAAATTGCCCAATTGACCAATAGTAGCATTGTTTACTGAGCAGTTTGTAATTTGCGCTGCGCTTTGCCAAGCATAATAAATTGCCTTACCTGCAATTGCGCCGCCGAAGCCATTACCACCTGTTATAAGCAAATTATCAAAATTAAGGTTTTTAATAACCGCATAACTTGCAATAGCAGGGAAAAGACCGGCACAATTTGCGTTGTTAACGTAAAGACCATAAATTGTATGACCGTCACCGTTTAAAGTGCCGTTAAAAGAATTTGCTTTACTTGCCTCTTCTATTGATTCGCCATATGCTGCAAGCCAGTTTTTCTTGCCTGAAAGGTTGGCAATAGCAGTACCGTCACTTACATCATTTATGTAAATATCTTTTGTAATTTTAAAATATTTACCATAAGATGCTTCGTAAGTATAATACTCCGAAACCATTTTATAAAGTTGGTCAGCATTTTCGATCAAAAAAGGATTGTCTGCTGTACCGGTACCGCCTGCGAATTCCTTCGCATTACCGGACCATACTTCAACCTCCTGTGCTGAAGCCTCAATCACAGAGGGTGCAAAAATAAATTGAGAGAATACGAGTGAAAGAACTAATACAACGGCTAAAATACCGTTTAACAACTTTCTGTTTTTCATATTTCTTTCTCCTTTTAAAATATATTTTGTGCCATTTTGCTCACCTAATAGCAAACTTCCGTGAAGTTTACTATTAGGTGGGCACCCTCTACCCCCTATTCTAAGAAAGCAGAGGGATGCGCCAAATGTTTAAATTTTATTTTTTACGAATAACAAATTTTATTATTACAAAGATAATTCCACCAAGAACTATCAAAGAGCCAACCGCTATTACTATGTACCAAACAGTAGCAAGACCTTGGTCTTTGTCGGTAGTATTGGTAACAGGATTTTGCGGTTTAGAATTATCGGGAGTATTATCCACCTGAGGTGTATCAATTTCAGGTGCATCAATCTCAGGTTCATCAGTAACAACATTTTCTATTTCGATCTTATCTTCAACCTTATCGTTTGTAGAACCAAGAGGTTTAATTACACCCTTACCTACATCGAATAAAGTGAAATCATCAAAATAAACGCTATTGTTTCCGCTTGTCCTTATAGCAATCCACTTAGAACGGGCAACAAAGGTAAATTCAACCTCTTGCCATTTTCCATCCTTAAGATTGCTGATAGTTCCAATACTTTCAACACCGTTGTTATCTGAGTAAACATCGGGCCAGTCAAGGTGTACTAACGATAATTTTACTGATGCCTTATCTTGATCGGTAGTTGTATAGAAGACCATCTTATATTTCTTGCCGATTTCAAGTTCTTCATTATAGAACAGTAAGAAATCAAGGTCTTCAGCCGAAGCACCTAATCTATGCATCGACTTACCGCCACCGTGAACGTATTTAGCGGAGTAATTAGCTACAGTAGGACGATAATACTCATAATCATCGTGGTAATCGTATACTGAATCTTCATACTGTTCAAAATCCTGTGCAAAACCGCGCAACGACCATTTTGCATATAGAATTGTATTGAAGGTTGGGAAATAATCGTAATTAAATGGTACATCTAATTCAGGATAAGCGTACCAACCCTCGAAGATATATCCCTCGCGTTCTAATACAGGTAAAGTGAGTTTTGAATAAGCCTTACCTGTCATAGAATCAACCAATAAATCACAGTTTGATTCAAAGCTTACTACAATATCGTCGGGATTCATAACATTGCTGAATAAATCAGCATCAAATCCCTTAAGACCGGGAGTTTCATTATCGCCTCTTATAGCCCAAACGTTTTTGAAATCAAAGCCCTTCATATACTTCTTGGCAGTTGTACCGCACATTCTGTCAATAAAGAGTCTTGTAAGGCCTACGGTATCCTGTGCTGAAGAAGCATAAGTGTTTTCGTACTTAAAGTTATCATAAGAAGGATTAGATAATACAGCATATTTTGAATGTGCTGTGTAGAAATTCTTAACAAGAATTTCATCATAATCCTTATTCATTTTTGAATAACCGAATAAGCCTCTTGAAACACCTGCAACAGTACCCGTGAAGAAAGAATCTTCTACACGGATAGGTCTTGTAGCACATCCGATAAAGCCGCCGCAAGAACCACCGTTAAGGTATACTGAAGTATCCGCAAAGCATTCGCGTATTATGGGATATTGGTCAAAACTTGCTGCAGTAGCATCATACTGGTCAACGAAGCCTGCAAACGCACCAAGATATTTTGTTGAAATATCATTTGTAAAGGTTAAGCTTGAATTAACAATACCTAACTTTTCAATTACAGCATCTCTACTAATACAAGCGAACAAGCCGCCGTAATAATCAGTACCATCGTAATTATCCTTAGTCTTATTCAAATAAAGACCTGAAATAATATGATAATCACCATCAAGATGACCCCTAAATGCCTTTGCCCAAGAGCCTGTATACCACTCTTTAGCATTAGCCTGCCAATGAGCTTTTGAAGTATCGTTAAGAATAATATCCTCGGTTAGCTTATAGTATCTGCCTAAAGTTTTACCATTCAAGGCATCGTTAGCAAGAAGTGCTAACTGACCGCCTGTTTTAATTTCATACGGATTTTCTTTAGTACCGTCACCACTATTGTAGTAGCGCGCTATCTTACCTGACCAAACTGTACCAGGTAAACTTGTATCATAGAACCAACTACCTGCATTCTTCTTAATAGCAGGATACTTATTTTCTACTACTGACCAGTCTTGATCAAAGTCAAATCCCTTAAGGGTAGCCTTAGCTGTTTCGTCCTTGAATTTATCATTACCTGAAATATAAGTAATTCCATTAACTTCAAAATTCTTGGAGGCAGAAGTATAAACATTGGTATAAGTTGCTTTTGTTGCGATTGAATCAAAACTTGTTTTATCGGAAGTTGCAGTTACAGGATTTACTGAATCATCAGTAAAGCAATTGCTAATATTGTGGACTATATTGCCCCAACCGGTACCAATAAAACCTGAAACAAGTTCTTTATTCTCATTAGTAGAAGAAAGCTTTGAGTTAACTACATAACAGTTGTTTAATGTGATTTTGGTATCAGCATAACCGCCTGCAACACCGCCGACAAATTTCTTAGTACTAGTAACAACAACATTATCAAGTGTACAGTATGTTATCGAAACAGGAGACATTGTCCAATGACCTTTTACAAAGCCAACAAGTCCACCTGCTGCTTCAGTACCCCTTACAAACGAGTTTTTAAGGTTAATGTTATGAATTGAACCACCATCTAAAAGCACAGGAACAAGACCTGAATAGGTTGTATTACTGTAAAGACCATAAACTGTAAATCCGTCACCATCGAGGTCCCCACAGAAACCGGAATTATAATTCGCTACTGTGTGCCAACTGTTAAACTTTGTATTCCAAACTTCAATAGTTGGATTTTCAAGGTCCTTAGCCCAAACATCATTAAGATAAATATCGTTTGTAAGCTTAAAGTATGTAGTAGTATTTTTAGTGCCTGCAGTACCCGGCGAATTCGAATATTCCTTAACCATCTTATAAAGTTCTGCACCGTTTGAGATTAAATACGGGTCAGTCGGTTTACCGCTACCGCCCGCAAATTCATCAGCAGTAGAGCCATCCCAAATATAATCAGGTTTTACATATATATAATGAATAGGATATCCATTTTCAACAGTTTGCCATGAAGTATCAAAATCAAATCCTAAAAGATTTTCTTTTGCATTTTCGCCCTTCATTTTATCATTAGCAAGAACTGTTACACCTTGTGTTGTGTTGCCATCAGGAATGGCAGTATCGGTATAAACATTAGTGCAAGCAACCTTGCTTACAGTAGAGTTCATTGGGAAGTAGCCAATTGAATAGCAAGATACCATTTTTACAGTACCGCTACTCCATGCGCTACCAAGAATACCACCAGGTACGCCCTTAGAAGCCCAATTGCTAAGGCTTAAATCATACGAATAACAGTTTGCAAAGGTAACGCTACAATCTTTGGAGTTACCCAAGAATCCGCCTGCAAACTCTAAATTTTCAGACTCACCAATTGTTGCATCAACTACATAACAGTTTGTAATATTTGCAGCATTTTGCCATGCACGGTAAATTGCTTGACCCGCAATTGCACCAGCTGCACCATTATTAGCTGTAATATAAAGATTTTCAAAACCTAAATTCTTTATGGTGGTATAGCTTGAAATTGCCGGAAAAAGACCTGCACTTGCAGCACCCTCAGCGAAAAGACCATAAATTGTATGGTGATCACCGTCAAGTGTACCGTTAAATGAATTTGCTTTGCTAGCTGTAGGAATAGCAGTGCCATATTCAGCAAGCCAATTATTCTTATATGCTAATTCTTTTACGGAAGCACCATCTTGAACATCATTAAGATAGATATCTTCTGTCAATTTGAAATACACACCATTTGATGCATCGTAAGTAGAATATTCTACAACCATTTTATAAAGTTGTTCAGGTGTTGAAATAAGGAACGGAGATTTTTCAGTACCGTCACCACCTGCAAAGCTTTCCGCTTTAGTTCTATCCCAAACATAGTCAGGAAGAGTCGGTGGAGTAACAGGTTGTTCTTTTTCTCTTACATTAATAATAGGATAATTTCCATCAACAACTTCGAAAACAGTATCGAAGTCAAGACCGGTCATATTAGTCTTAGCAGCTTCACCTTTCATTTGGTCGGCTGTTAAAAGTGTTACTAACTTATCAAAGTAGTTATCTACAGTTTTAACTGTAGCGTAAACATTTTCCGACCCTGTTAACGACCAAGAAGTAGTTATCGGAACATTTGAAGCAGCGTAGCTATTCTTAGCGGTTAAAACTGCTGTGCCCCAATGTGTACCAAAGAATGCGCCAGCGTGAGATTTACCGGATACTGTTGCTAATACAGCGCAATTGGTAACAAGAATTTTTTGATTACTACGACCAACAATACCTGCTACGCCCTTACTATTTGGTGCGCTAACTTCACATGATTTATCAATATAAATCAAATCAAATGTAGCCGCTGCAGATGCCTGAGCTGCAACAATACCAACACCTTCTTCAGATGTAGAGGTTGTAATTGAAGCGTTTGTAATTTTGAAATTCTTGATTACAGTGTCGCCTACATAGCTAAACAAGCCCATTCGCTTTTGGCTACCGTTATAGAAAAGACCATCAATTGTATGTCCGTCACCATCAAATTCCGCACCTTCAAAACGGAAATCCTCCCACACCCAGTTACGTGCGGTTGCTTTCCAGTTTGATTTCGAAGTATCATTGATTTTGATATCTTTTACAAGTTTATAATACTTTTGCTTTGGAAGATTTTTAGTCGAAACTATATAAGCTAATTGTGAAGCGTTTTCAATTTGATATGGGTCGTCCTTAGTACCTGTACCCTTGAATTCATCAAAGCTTGTTGCCTTAGTACCATCCCAAACATCAACTCCTGTTTCTTCATCATCAGAAGTTTTTGGAATAAATACAGGATAACTATTTTCCACAGTTGTCCAAACATTATCAAAGTCAAAGCCTGTCATATTTGTTTTTGCGGCTTCGCCTTTCATTTGGTCAAGAGTTAATTTAGCAATTACTTCATCTGCTTCAGTTGAACTTTTTGCTAAAATATCTTGGTCAGTATATACGTTATAATACATAACCTTGTTATGACCATTACCTGTACTGGTTACAGGGAATTTGCCTATGAAATATGAATTA
>JBGVDY010000212.1:0-1235 GCA_045119585.1 Acutalibacteraceae bacterium
TCATATATTCTATTGCTTTTTCACAAGGTTTTGTGGTTGCGCTGTTATCAAGATAAACTATATAGGTACACCTCCAAAATTATATACACAAAAATTATACTATACCGGTGTGAAAATTTCAACCGCTATCATAAATATTTCTTGAATAAAATATTATATTTTTAGGAATAGTGATAGTATATGAAAGAATTTTTACTTTATTTGGAAAATTTAATATCAGGTGTGCTGCCTCTCACCTTTTTAGTGCTTGCAGGGGTCTTTTTTACATACAAAACCAAAGCGGTGCAGTTTAGAAAATTTTTCTGTGCTTTAGCTTTTTCGCTTTCACAAAAAAACAACTCAAAAGAAGGTGTATCTTCATTTGGGGCTATATGTAATTCCCTTGCGGCAACTGTAGGAACGGGCAATATTGCAGGTGTTGCGGCGGCAATCACAATAGGCGGTGCAGGTGCGGTTTTTTGGATGTGGATATGCGCATTTTTCAGCATGATAATAAAAATGGTAGAAATTACCGTAGCAATAATTTACCGCAAAAAACAAGGAAAAGAATATATAGGCGGTCCCATATATTACATAAAGGATAACTTGGGGAAAATAGGTCCTCTACTTGCAATAGTTTTTTCTATAGCCTGTATTTTTTGCAATTTTACTACAGGTAACATAACCCAAATAAACGCTTGTGTTTCGGTTATTACAAAAAACTCTTTTTTTCGGTTTTTAATAGGTTTGGTTTTTGCTGTGGTAGTTTCACTTGTGATAATCGGTGGCGCACAAAAAATCACCAAATTTACAATGTCGATACTGCCCTTAATGGCAGTTTTATACATTGTTTTTTGCCTTGGCGTGATAATTAAAAATATAGACTTTATTGACAATGTTTTCCACAGTATTTTTATGGGTGCTTTTAATCCTTCTGCTGTAACGGGCGGCGCAGTAGCAAGCATATATACTACAGTTATAACAGGTGCCCAAAAAGGCATTTTCTCTAACGAAGCAGGACTTGGCACTTCGGGTCTTGCCCACGCCATGGTACGCGACGCAAAGCCCCAAACCCAAGGTCTTTTTGGCATATTCGAAGTTTTTGTTGATACATTACTTATTTGCACTTTAACTGCATTGACAATTCTTTCAAGTCGCGTTATTATAGATTATAACAGTATAGCTTCAAGTGAACTTGTAAGTGATGCATTATCGTTCACTTATGGAGTTTTTTCTAATTGATTTTGTAATTTTTC
>JBGVDY010000213.1:0-2566 GCA_045119585.1 Acutalibacteraceae bacterium
CAGGAAGTCCTTTTGGGTTTGTAGCACTGGCTCTTTGTGGCATTAGAGTACAAAGCATACCGTGGTCGTGGTCAACACGTCCTTCTAAATCGTATAGCTTAAATATGCGGTCCATATCTTCTTCGTTTTTGGCAAGCATACTGCCAACGCCGAATATAAGACCATTAAAACCAAACGATTTTCTAAATTCGGGCGTATCACCGTTTGGAGAAAGTGGGATATAAAGATATTCTTTATCTTTACTGTCTTCTTTTGCTTTATCAAGATATTTTTTGAAAGCGGCCAAATAATCTTCAAGCTCGGCTTTCACTTCTTTGGCGGCGTTATCGCCGAAGTGTTCAAAAAGTTTTAAAAGTTGTTTAAGTCCTGTTACGTTACAGGTATCGGTAAACCACCAGTTTTGGAAAACGCCCTTAAAATCCGACCCTTGCATTGAGGGGAAGAAGCCGTCTACCATATTGTCCATTGTAAGACTTAATGCGCGGGTTTCTTTTATCCAACGAAAAGCTTTATAAGCATTATCGCGGTATTTTTCAAAGTATTCTTTACCCTTTTTGAATGCTAACGGCACAAAGGTTTGCAAAGCAGACGAGGTGGCGTTTGCCCAAGGCTCGCCAAGGGTTACAACTTCACCGTTTTCTTGCTGCAATTTTTCAAAATAAAATTTAATAATTTCGTCTACGTAGTCGTCGTAGTTACCTATAGTTGGTAAAACCTTTAAAGCGCACATTGCTTCCCAAAGCCAGAAACGGCGCTGAAGACCACCCTGACGAAGTACTAAGTATTCCCAATTTGGATAATAACAGAAGTTTTGCAAAATCTGAATGGTAAGACTGCGGATAATACTTAAAACTTCGGGGTTATTATTAACCTTTTCGGGTAATGTTAGTTTTGAAAGTTCATTTTCCCAATATTTAATAGTTTTTTCTTTTTCGGTATTATAATCAAAATTCAAAGCTTCGCCTTTGCCGAAAGAAAAATAAATTTCTTCTTTTGCGTTTGCATTAAGCAAAATTTCAAATTCGCCATAGCCGTTTTGGTCATCGAAATTAAAGGGAATTTGGCTTTTTACGGTAACAAATTCTTCACCGTTATTAATAATGCCGTTTTGGTTTTTCCAGTCCGATTTGTGGTCTTTCCATACGTTTATATCGGGGTTTTAGCTTGTGTAATTATCAGGGGCGCCGTAAACTAAAGTGCCTTCAAGACCGCTTCTGAGATAAAAACCGAATTTTTCGCAAACGTTCTTTTTAGAATTATTAGTAAAGGTTACTTTAATAAAGCATGTGGGCTTACGGTCAATATCAGAAATTGCTTCAATATTAACCGTAATATCATTTATAGTATGTTCTACACTATGAACGGGGATGCCGTCTTTACGGAAATGGTTTACGGTTTTTTTGAAATCAAATTGATTTTTATTTCCATAGGTAAACCAAATACCGCTACAGGGTACTTCGTCCCAATATTTTTCGCCGTTAAAGCTTTCCATCATTTCACCGAAAATGATTTTGCCTTCACTCCAAAGGGTGTACATTCTTTCAGCTTTTGGGCAGTGAATATAACGTCGTGTTGTTACGGGTTTTAACCATTTGCTTTCCATAAGTATCTCCTTTTTAAATTATAAGATATTTTCAAAACATCTTGTAACGTCTTTTTCAAACTGTATTGCAGTAGAGCCGCCACCGTGACTGTCGTGCCAACGGTTGTTTTTCATGAAAAACTCCTTTATAGATTAAGAAATACTACCGATGCTATACCTAAAATCATACCAACAATTTGTTTCTTTGTAAAGCGCTCTTTATATATTGTTAGAGATATTATTCCTGTCATAATAATACCGCCTGCCGAGATTATAGGGAACAGAAGTGAGGCATCTATGCGGCTTAGAACCATTACAAGATAATTTACAAGTGCATTTGCACCACCGCATATAATAGGCAAAACAATTATGGGTTTTGTAAAAACAGGTTTGAAGGCTTTTTTGTGGTAAAATAAGGCAAACACAAGGCAAAAAAGTGTTACTATAAATAGAGAAATGGTCATAAACTCGTTTTTGTAGGCACCGTTTTGGTTTATTTGTTGTACCTTTTGCGTCGTGGTACATATGCCATTGCCAACAAGTGCCAAAGTTACGAATATCAACCATTTAACATTTATTTTCTTTTCGCCTTTTTCAAAATTAATTAAGAATATTGATATGAATAACAAAACAAGCCCTATGTAAAGCATATAACTTGGCTTTTCGCCTAAAAATAATATGCAGTATAGGGTAGGGATAATAAGTGAATATGATGTCACAAGTGACGTAAGCCCTAAAGAACCGTGGGTTATTGCAAAGAAGCCGAAAACTGTTGCGGCCCCGTAGCCGAGAGCAAACACTATTGCATAAGGTATGTAGTCAAAAGAAAATATAAAGTTTTTACCTGCATTAAAGAGGAAGAAAAGCATAGCAATTCCAACAGATAAAAATGAAAATAGGAACGGTGCATTATACTTTGTCGAAAAAGATTTTCGTGTGATGCTTTGAGCAGACATACCAAGTATTACTAAAAATATTAAAAAT
>JBGVDY010000214.1:0-1504 GCA_045119585.1 Acutalibacteraceae bacterium
AATTTTAAGCTATGCAAATGGTGAAATTGACCGTATGGAAGAGCTTGAAGAAGAAGATTTAGAGTTCGATATGGGTGCTTGTGGTTTCCGCGGCTCGCCAAGTTGGAGAATATCGTTCACGCGTAGTAAAATTTCCGGTAACTAAGGAGAAAATTATGGGTATTGAAAACGAAAAGCTATTGCAAATTGAGGCGGTTGCAAAAAAATTAAACCTAAAATTCCAAGGCGAAATTGAATTTTGTGAGAGCGACTGCTTTCGAGTTTATAAAGACGGCGAGAAGGTAGTTGTAGAATACACTGAACTTTGTGAAGTTTTTCGTGGCGTTTCCTTTATTGACCGTGTTGTAAAAGAAGATTGCAAAATTGAGCAAAAATGTTTAATTCCTTTTAGGGCAACTTCGCTTGACCTTAGCCGTAATGCCGTTATGACGGTGGATGCAGTTAAGGATTGGATAGTTTTAAGTGCGGCTATGGGTCTTAACGGCTTGTATCTTTATATGGAGGACGTTTATACTATTCCCGAATATCCGTATTTCGGTCATCAACGCGGTAGATATACGACTGAAGAGCTTCGCGAAATTGAAGCCTTTGCTAATAACTTTGGTATTGAAATTACTCCTATTATTCAAACACTCGGTCATTTGAATGCTTTAAAGGGTTGGGATTGCTTTAATTCCCTTTGGGATATTGATGATATCCTTATGGTTGATAACGAAGAAGTTTATGAGTTTATTGAAGCCGAAATACGAGCTATCAGGAATTCGCTTCCTAACGCTAAAATTATAAGTGCGGGTATGGATGAAGCTACCCTTATGGGTCGCGGTAAGTATATGGATAAATTCGGTCAACCTGACACCGTAAAGCTATTCCTTAAACACCTTAACCGCGTTAGTGAAATTTGTAATAAGTACGGCTTTAGAACTATTGCCGATACCGACCTACTTATGAGCCTTCGTTACGGCGAATATTGGTCCGATAAAAATAAAATAACACCTGATATGATAGAAGAATTCCCTGAAGACGTAATTATCGCTTATTGGGATTATTATCACTATCCCGAAGATCGCGCAATGACTGAAAATATGATGCAAACCCACGTTGATACAGGCAAGGACGTGCTTTATATTGCGGGCGCTTGGAACTGGTGGGGCTTTACTCCAAAAAACTTCTATTCAAATTACGTAACGCCTACAGCTATTGACGTGGCTATAGAAAAGGGTGTAAAATATCTTAAAAATTCTATTTTCGGTGATGACGGTGCTGAATGCCCTGTACACAGTGTGTTGCCGTCAATTGTTCGTACTGCTGAACAGCTTTATTCTAACGATAGCGAAATCGAAAAGCGTTTTATTGAGCTTATTGGTGTTGATTATAACGATTTTTTAAAGCTTGATACTATATCAATTCTTCACTGTGACGCTGATTATACAGGTATTTGCCCGTCTGCACTTGAAAAGAGCGTTTTCTATAACGATATTATGGTTGGTCTTATGAACGATGATAT
>JBGVDY010000215.1:0-3118 GCA_045119585.1 Acutalibacteraceae bacterium
CCCTCTGACGAGGGAGTGCGTGTTGTACCAAGCATTTTCTTAAATTAAATATAGCATTTTTTATCATAATTTTCAAGTTATATATGACAACATATAAAAGCAGAAATAGTGCAATAAATCTATTTAGAAACTGCGTATTTATAATTCCTAAAAATAACATTTGCATTTTAAAAGCTAGGGTGTTATAATAATTAACGAACATTTGTTCTTTTGGAGGTGAACGTTGTGAATAGTTATTATCTTTGCATAGATTTAAAATCGTTTTACGCAAGTGTAGAATGTGTAGAACGCGGGCTTGACCCTATGACTACCGACCTTGTTGTAGCCGACCCCGAACGCGAAAAAGGTACTATTTGCTTAGCTATCACCCCTTCCCTTAAAGCAAAGGGAGTAAAAAACCGTTGCCGTGTATTTGAAATACCTGAAGGCTTGGATTATATTATGGCTCCGCCAAGAATGCAAAAATATATAGATTATGCCGCCGAAATTTACGCTATTTACCTTGAATTTATTGCCCCTGAGGACATTCACGTTTACTCCATTGACGAAGCGTTTTTGGACGTTACACATTACCTTGCGCTATATAAAATGACTGCTGAAGAACTCGCTAAAAAAATGATGGATGAAGTATATAAGAGGCTTGGCATCAGAGCCACTTGCGGTATAGGTACAAATCTTTATCTTTGCAAAATCGCACTTGATATTACCGCAAAACACTCACCTGATTATATCGGCTTTTTAGATGAAGAAAGTTATATAAAAACATTGTGGAAGCATACCCCGCTTACCGATTTTTGGCGCATTGGCGGACGCACGGCTCAAAGACTTGCAAAATACGGTATTCTTACTATGGAAGACATTGCAAAAGCTCCTGAAGATATGTTATACAAGTGGTTTGGTATTGATGCCGAGCTGTTAATTGACCATGCTTGGGGACGCGAATCAACCACCATTAAGGATATAAAAAATTATCGTGCAAAATCGCACTGTCTTTCAAGCGGTCAAGTGCTTATGCGCGATTATAACTATTCTGAAGCTAGCCTTATTGTAAAGGAAATGTTGGATTTACTATGTCTTGATATGGTAAGTAAAAACCTTATTACCGATTCCATAACTTTATATGTAGGATATTCCAATACATTGGATATTCCGGGTGTTAGCGGCACCGCAAATATAATTAAAAAAACAAATTCGGATACTCTTATTATACCTGCTGTTATATCTTTATACGACCACATAGTAAATCCCGAATACCCCGTGCGCAGAATTAATTTAACCTGTAACCGCGTAGCCTCGTGTGAAGAAGCCGAGCAATTAAGTCTTTTAGATACCGACGATACACGCAAAAATAGAATACTTCAAGAAACAATGCTTGGAATTAAAGCCCGTTTTGGCAAAAACGCAGTGCTTAAAGGTATGAATTTTAATGAAGCTGCAACTACCCGAGAACGAAATAATCAAATAGGAGGTCATAAAGCAAATGGCTAAAATCAGAGCTAAAATGCCACCAAGCCAACGTGCAAAGCAATTCGCACCTTTTGACGCTTTAACCGGTTTGAAAATAGCGCTTAAAGAAAAGGAACAACTTCGCGTGCCAAGAAAACAACTTACCGATGATGCAATAGAAGAAATCGACAACGTGCTAAAAATCCTTAAACCGCACGATATAATTACAATAGTACACTACAACAATATAGAACAAAAGTATATAGAAACCACCGGTCCGGTTCAAAAAATTGACCCTAAAAACCGCGCGCTAACCGTGGCAGAAGCTATAATATACTTTGAAGATATTTACACAATAACAAAACCCCACTAAATCCGTTTTGGAAATAGTGGGGTTTAATATATATTATTAATTACTTATTAGGTAAGCGACTTCGTGTTCCCAAAAGGAACGCTTCATTTCCAAAAAAGAACTGTGCAAAAAACGAGGATTTTCTCTATATTATTTAATTTCTTCTATATATAAAATAATATTGTTTCCAACATCATCCTCTATATATTTAATTTTCAGGTATTGACCATTCCCTTTGATTACACCTCCATAACAAGTGGGTGTATTATATCCGTTTGACAATTCGAAATTCGAATACTCAAAATATATACCATCGATTTCAAAATGCTCGGTATCATGTCCTTCTAGCGGCATTGCATGATATTTCTCCACTATTCCTTCAACAACAATAGCTTTATTATCATCAAGAATTTGTTTTTTCTCTTGGTAATCAACAATATGTGCTGCAGTTATCAAAATAAAAAGGCAAATAGCAAATATTCCTACAATCCAACCTATCCATTTAAAGAATACATAACCTGTATATCCTTTAAAACCTTTTTGGTTTGTTCCGGGGTTTTGCGAAGGATACCATTTGAATGTAAAGAAAAATCCCAAGCCTACAAATAATGGAATTATCAAAATAAAACTTTCTAACCAATTGAAGTTTAGTTCGTATAAAACATTGCCCATATCATCACCGCTTATGTGGATTATATGCTTGTGTTAAACGAGGAATAAAATTAGCTTGTGGTTCTCTCTGACGAGGGAGCTGGATTTTGCGAAGCAAAAGACTGAGGGAGAGAAAACTACCCCTCCGTCACGGCTTTGCCGTGCCACCTCCCCTGACAAGTGGAGGCTTTCGTTTTAACTTGTGGAAATCATTTCCACAAGTTGAAAATCCCGCATAACAACAAGCATTTCCTTGTATTTAATATAACATTTTTTGCAGATATTTTCAAGTTATATATGCAAATAGAGTTATCCCGAAATTACGAGATAACTCTATTTTTGATGGTATGACAAAAATCATACTGATACTTTGAAAATCATACCGAAGAAAATGCAGTTGAAAACTTTGTTTTTAAACAGTAAAACCGCCAAAAGTATGACTGTTATTCCTGCCTTGACTTTTTTGCTAAGACTCTTTAGTGTATTTATCCATAAAATTTGTTTGCCCACCATTGTATTCATATATACCTGTAAATACCATAAGGTGTTATATGGAGTTGAAACGGTGCATTTTGAACTTCATAAATTGGAAAATCATCAGGATAATAGATACTATATCCTCCAGTTCCTGATACGTAGTTCATTTTATAGAGTTCATATGGCGTTTTT
>JBGVDY010000216.1:0-7747 GCA_045119585.1 Acutalibacteraceae bacterium
ACTTACCGAGTATAATATCGACTGCATTTGGAACGCAATGTCTGTTTTAGGACAACACGAAAATTATATGAGCTTTTCTTACCCCTACGTTTCAAACGGTCAGGTTGTCATAATGAAAGCTGAAGATGTAAAAAAATACCCTACTTTATATGAAGCAAAGGACCTTCGCTTTGCCGCGGAAGAAAAATCCGCGTCTTCTAACATACTTTTAGAAGAGGGTTATACCAACAAACAACTTGTAAAAACACAATATGCCGCGCTTGACGCAATTGTCAACGGAACTGCCGATGCAGCGGTTGTAGATACAATATTTGCCGATGCAGTTATAGGCAAGGGCAAAAAATACGAAAATTTAGCAAAAGCCTACCCATGTTCAATGGAGGGTTGTTCAGTAGGTTTTCGCCTTAATTCGGATTTAACCGAAATTTTTAACGAATTTTTAGAAGAAATTAAGGATAAAGAGCTTATAGACCTTGCTAATAAGTATGGTTTAACGTTGTTTTAATATATATCTAGCCTTTTTGTGTAAAATCTGCACAACACTTTAGCTCTTTAGTTGTGTAAAGTGACAAAGTTGAAAAAATTAGCAAAAAACACTTTACAAATTTAGTTTGGTGAAGTATAATAGCAACATCGAAACAAACTTTACACGAAAAAGGAGTAAACAAAAATGAAAAACACATTAAAAAAATTATTAGCAATCGTTATGGTACTCACAATGCTTTTTGCATTCGCAGGTTGTGGTTCTAAAAAGGTAATCACAGTAGGTTACACAATTTACGAACCTATGAACTATATGGATGCAGACGGCAACCTCATCGGTTATGACACCGACCTTGCAAAAGCAGTATTCAAAAACTTAGGCTACGAAGTTTTATTCCAAGAAATCGTTTGGGAAAACAAGTACACCGACCTTAACTCAGACACTATCGACTGCATCTGGAATGGTTTCACCTGCAACACCAGCGATGACGACGGCGTTGCTCGTGCAGACAAGGTAGACTTCTCTTACAACTATATGGAAAACCGTCAAGTTGTTGTTGTTAAGAAAGACGCTAACGTTAATGCTGCTGAAGATCTAAAGGGCAAGTTTGGTGTTGCTGAAAGTGGTTCTGCCGGCGAAACCTACGCAAAAGCTTTCAAAGATACAACCTTCAAGGGCTTCACAAAGCAAACCGAATGCTTAACAGAAGTTAAGGCTGCTACCGCTGATTTCGCAGTTGTTGACGCTCAATTAGCTAAGAGCTACTGTGGTAAAGGCGACTATGCTGACCTTGTAATTGTAGATGCTCTTTCAAGTGACGTTGAATACTATGGTATCGGCTTCAAGAAGGGTAGCGAGCTTACTGCTAAAGTTAACGCTGAGCTTGAAAAGTTAGGCGCAGATGGCACTATTGAAGAGCTTGCTAAGAAATATGGCGTAGAGAATACTGCTATTAAGGATTTCTCAGACCAGAAATAATTTCTACAATTAAGTAAACAAAAATACTAAATGTGGCAGGCTTTTACCTGCCACATTTTTGGGGTTATTAAAATGTCATTTTTAGAGGTTACACTATTTCTTTTAGACGGATTCAAAATATCGCTTATTATTTTTGCGGTTACTCTTTTATTAGGTATACCGCTTGGTCTTCCTATTGCTTTTTGTTCTATGAGCCGTTTTAAAGCGATAAAAAACGTTTCAAAGGTTATAGTTTGGATAGTACGCGGTATTCCGCTTATGCTACAAATATTCATTATTTATTACGTTCCCGGGTTACTTTTTGAATTTCCGCTTTTCAGTAATCTAGATAAATATATGTTTATCAATTACGGAATTGCCGATTCAGGCCGAATTATTGCAGTACTTATTGCTTTTGCAATAAACTACGCTTGCTATTTTTCGGAAATTTACCGTGGCGGTATAGAAAGCATACCCAAGGGACAGTATGAAGCAGGTTACGTTTTAGGTCTTACGAAATCACAAATTTTCAAGAAGATTATTTTAAAGCAGGTTATAAAAAGAATTGTTCCGCCAATGTCTAACGAAATTATAACCCTTATTAAAGATACCGCACTTGCTAACTGTATTATGGTTTGCGAAATCATTAAACAAGCCAAAGAACTCGCAGCTACAAAGGCTTTAGTTTGGCCGCTTTTCTACACAGGTGTTTTCTACCTATTGTTTGTAGGCATACTTACAATCGCTTTAGGAAAGCTAGAACGAAAACTTGATTATTTCAGGAGTTAACTATGTCAGTTTTAGAGGTTAAAAATATTAAAAAAAGTTTCGGGAAGCTTGAAGTTTTAAAGGGAATAAGCTTTTCGCTTGAAAAGGGCGAAGTTTTAACCATAATCGGCTCATCGGGAAGCGGTAAAACAACCTTGCTTCGTTGCTTAAACTTTTTAGAGTTTGCAGAAGAGGGCACCATTTCCGTAAATGGCGACGAAATATACAACGGTGCCGACAAGAAGACCCTTAATGACGAAGAAATACGTCAAAAACGTTTGCACTTTGGTTTAGTTTTTCAGTCCTTTAACCTTTTTCCGCAATATAACGTTTTAGAAAACGTGACCTTGGCGCCAACCCTTTTAAATATGGGCAGTGCCGAAGAAATTGAGAAGCACGCGTTATCACTTATTGAACGTGTTGGACTTACCGAAAAGATTAAAAGCTACCCGTGGGAGCTTTCAGGCGGACAGCAGCAACGCGTTGCAATTGCTCGTGCTTTAGCACTTAATCCCGATATTCTTTGCTTTGACGAACCTACAAGTGCGCTTGATCCCGAGCTTACCGGTGAAGTTTTAAAGGTTATCAAAAGCCTTAAGAACAAGGATAGTACAATGATAATTGTAACCCATGAAATGGAGTTCGCTAAAAATGTATCCGATAAGGTTATATTTATGGCAGATGGTGTTATCGAAGAAATAGGCACTCCTGAAGAAGTGTTCAATAATCCCCAATCTCCAAAAACACGGCAATTTTTCAGTAAATCTATGGAAGAAATTTAGGTGTTTGAAATGAGCGAAAATAAAATTACACGCGAAATGATTAAAGAAGTATATCAACTTTTAGCTAGGGTTGACAACGAAAATGATATGGAAATTTTGCTTAAAGACCTTTGTACCAACAAAGAGGTTGAACAAATGGCTCAACGCATAACTGCTGCAAAGCTTTTACTTGAAGGAAAAACCTATAATCAAGTTATTGAAAAAACCGACATTTCATCAGCAACCTTAAGTAGAGTTTCAAGCGCTGTAAAATATGGCGAAGGCTATAAAAAATATTTAAAATAGTAAAATTATAGGGAACTGTCAAAAGTGACAGTTCCCTATTTTTATTTGTCTGTTTTTATTTTCAAATTATCGTTTGTAAAATCAAAGGTTATATCTCCGCTTTTATCGGTCCTGTATGTTTTAGCACCGCACTTTTTAAGTGCATCCAATGTAACCTTATGCGGATGAAAATAACTGTTGCCTTCTCCTACTGAAATAACTGCATAATCAGGTGTAGCTTTACGTAAAAAGCGTTCGCCCGAAGAAGAATTACTTCCATGATGACCTACCTTTAAAATATCACAGTCAATATTTATATTTTCGCCTAAAAGCTTGTTTTCAGTTTTAGTTTCAGCGTCACCTGTGAACAATATTTTGGTGTCATCAATTTCTGCCATAACAAAAACCGAGCGGTCGTTTTCTTCACTGCTGCTTTGATAGTCGCTTAAAAGGGTTATTTCAAATTCACCTATTTGGAAGTTAATACCCTGTTTTGCTTCGTAAAATGCGGCGCCATTTTTAACTGCGGTTTGTTTGCCGGATTTGGCGGTCACTATACTATCTTCACGTATTTTTGGCATAAACAAATTTTGTATGTTATAAAGTTCGGCAATTTCGGGCAAAGCACCTACGTGGTCGGAATGTAAATGCGATATAATTACCGCATCTATCTCTTTAACACCGTATTCTCTTAATGCGTTATTAAGCGTAATTGCTGTTTCGGGCTCACCTACGTCAATAACCGCGCAATAGCCGTTACTGTAAATAATTGCGCAGTCCCCTTGCCCCACGTCAAGAAACTCTATAAAATCGGAATCAGCCGAAAATGGTATCGAACCACCCAACACTCCGTTTTGCAACAGGGAAAGTAATAACGCAAAAGTTATAATACATATAACGGCGCAAACCGTTAAAGTTATGCGCCGTTTTTTATTTTTATAATTATTCATCGCTGGTTGCTTCCATTTCCATAAGCTCACTCTCGGTTATAAGCACCTTTCTGGGCTTTGCGCCTTCAAATGGGCCTATTACGCCGCGCTCTTCCATCTCGTCAATAAGGCGACCTGCACGCGAATATCCTACTTTAAGCTTTCTTTGTAAAAGCGAAGCTGAAGCCTGTCCTACTTCTACTACAATGCGAATAGCATCCTTTATTAGCGGATCTTCATCAGGTCCGTCTTCAACAACACCTGTTTTTTGTTTTTTATCAATAGCGGCTTGTCTTTCAATTTCGTACATAACTTCATCGTTATAATTTGCAACCGTGCCATTTTTAATAAAGCTTACAACGTCCCTGATTTCCTTATTACTTACAAAGCATCCCTGTACGCGAAGCGGCTTATTTGTGCCAATAGGATTAAACAGCATATCGCCGTATCCTAAAAGCTTTTCGGCACCCGCAGAATCTATAATAGTACGGCTATCGATTTGTGAAGAGGTTGTTAGCGCAATTCTTGTTGGAATATTTGCCTTAATAACACCCGTGATAACGTCAACCGACGGACGTTGAGTAGCAAGCAATAAATGTATACCTGCCGCTCTCGCCTTAGCGGCAATACGACTTATAGAATCTTCCACCTCTTTAGATGCAGTTTGCATTAAATCGGCAAACTCATCTATCATAATAACTATGTAAGGCATTTTTTCAATGTCCGCAGCTTCTTCGCCCTCTAAGGTTTCAACAAAATTATTATACTCTTCTATGTTACGCACCTTGCGGTCGGAAAGCATCCTGTAGCGCTTTTCCATTTCTTCAACTGCCCAACCAAGTGCACCTGCCGCCTTTCTGGGCTCGGTAATAACCGGCACCATAAGGTGTGGTATGCCGTTGTAGGGCTCAAATTCAACTGTTTTAGGGTCAATAAGCAAAAGCTTTAACTCGTCGGGAGAGTTTTTATATAAAAGACTTATAATAATTGAGTTTGTACAAACCGATTTACCGGAGCCCGTAGCACCTGCGATAAGACCATGTGGCATTTTTGCAATATCGGTAGTAATAATATTACCGCTTATATCCTTGCCTAAAGCTACAGTAAGCTTGGATTTTGCTGATACAAACTCGGGTGCTTCCAATATTTCGCGAATACCAACGGTATTTTTATCTTTATTAGGCACCTCGATACCTACCGCCGCCTTATTTGGAATAGGCGCTTCAATACGAACGTTACCTGCCGCAAGATTAAGCGCAATATCATCAGCCAAAGAGGTTATACGGCTAATTTTCACACCTGCGCAGGGTTGTAGCTCGTACCTTGTAACCGTAGGACCACGACTAATATCAACAATACGTGTTTCAACACCAAAGCTTTTAAGGGTGCTAACCAATCTTTCAGCAGTAAGGTTAGTGTCCTGCGCTCCTGATGCCTTTGTAGCCGATGGCGGTGTCAAAAGTGTAATTGGCGGATACTCGTAACCTTTATCGGTGATTTCATCAAGTTCTTCAAGTTCCTTAGTAAAGTTTTTGGTTTCTTCCTTAAGATTAATTTGTATTTCTTCTTCACCGGCATTTTTAAGCGCAGTGTCTATTTGCTCGCGATCTTGACTACCTTCGGGGACGGTTACCTTAACTTCTTCTTGCTCTTCCGGCAAAAGCTCTTCGCTTTGGTAGGAATCTATCACCCTTCTTTGCTTGGGCGACATATTTTCGCGAATTTTCTTGCGTTCTTTTGGACCGTCATCTACAGGAATATCTATATTAAACTGTCTGTTGTTTTGTTCTTCTATGCGCTTTGCATAGGCTTCGCCTGCGCGTTCCTTAACCACTGTTACCGGCTTAGAAATAGCACGTAAAAGCGATATAAGTGTAGTACGGGTGAGTATCATCAAAAGCACAAAAATAAGAAGTATAAGGGTTATTGCGGCGCCTGTTTTGCCAAATGCCAGAAAGATAGGCTTTCCTATAAGTCCACCTAAAAAGCCACCGTTTTTAAGCGCTGTACCTTGAGTATAAGCGTTTGTTAAATGCTCCCAAAACGAAAGACCTTCGTCAGATGCAAAAACATCAATCACACCGCTTAATAAGGTTGTAATACCAACCGCTTCAAGCATATTGGCTTTGGCAGCAGCCTGCATTTTATCGCTTGCGTACATAATTGCTATAAAGCCCAAAAGGAATGGGTAAAAATACGCCGTTACACCAAATAAGCCAAAAGTGAAATTATGTATAAAGGTCCAGATATTCTGTCCCTTAATAAAAACCACACAGAGAAAAAACACCGCCAAGGCAAACCATATTACCGAATAAAGCTGACGGTTTCCGTCTGCCACACGGTTATTCGCGCGGTTTTGCTTTTTAGTTGTTGATTTAGAATTCTTTCTTTTTGTTGCCATATTACTCTCCTTGAAAGTAAATTATTTGTTATTTTCTATAAGACTGTAAAGTCCGTCTAAAACGTCCGATAACGTACCGATATCATCTATAAGCCCTGTCTCGACTGCCCTTTCCCCCGAAAGCACCGAGCCAACGTCGGTAACCATTTCGCCTGTGTTCATCATAAGCGAGGTAAACTCTTCTTTACCGATTTTTGAGTTTCTTACAACAAAATCAGTAATGCGTTCTTGCATACGGGCAAAGTGGTTAAACATTTGTGGAACACCAATTACAAGTCCGTTTGTTCTTACGGGATGCACCGTCATCGTAGCCGATGGCGCTATATACGACCGCTTAGCCGAAACCGCAAGCGGAACACCAATAGAATGTCCGCCCCCTAGCACAAAAGAAACCGTAGGCTTTTTAAGACCCGAAATAAGTTCTGCTATAGCAAGTCCTGCTTCTACGTCGCCACCAACCGTATTAAGAATAACGAGTAAACCATCAATATCCTGCGACTCTTCCACCGCTACAAGCTGCGGTATAATATGCTCGTATTTAGTGGTTTTACTTTGCTCCGACAAAATGGTATGACCTTCAATTTCGCCTATTATTGTAAGACAATGGATTTTATACTTACCCGAAAAGGCAGTTATTGAACCAAATTCATTTATTTGTTCAGTTCTTGAAGTTTGATTGTTTGTTTTATCACTCATTTAATTCACCTAAAATTAGTATGTAAAAATTTTAGGTAATAATTCAGCAAAAAACAATTTCATACTTATACATAGTAATTATAACATATAAATTAAAATATAACAAGTTTTAAAAAAAGATTGTAAAATTTATCTTTTTATGATATTATTATGTATATATTTGTTTCTACAAAATATGACAAAAAGGGGAAAAATATGAGAGCAGACGGCAGACGACTTAAAAACACTGACCCTATGTATAGGGTTGCAGCGCATATTATGGATAAACGCGTTGACTCCATGAATATGACTACCATTGATATCCCGTATCAACCCATTCAGGACTATGTAAACAAAAAGCGTAAAGATGGTGTTTCAATAAGCCATATGGCAATAATTATTGCGGCTTATATTCGCACTATGGCAAAATATCCCGAGCTTAACCGTTTTATTGTTAATAAAAAGGTTTATGCAAGAAACGAAATTG
>JBGVDY010000217.1:0-2014 GCA_045119585.1 Acutalibacteraceae bacterium
CCGTAAGTGCTTTATACATCGCCCTTGGAAATTTATCATCATATCCGATTGCTTCGCCTGTTGACTTCATTTCCGGTGAAAGATACGAATCCATTCCGTTAAGCTTTGAAAATGAGAATGCAGGTGCTTTTACATAATGACGCATTTTTTCGTCAGGATAAACCTCTGTTATACCTTGCTCTTTAAGGCTTTTTCCAAGGATAACCAAAGTTGCAATATCTGCAAGGCTGTAGCCTGTAGATTTTGAGAGAAATGGCACCGTTCTTGAAGAACGTGGATTTACTTCGATGATATAAACATTTTCTTTTTCATCCACAATGAACTGAATATTGAAAAGTCCGATAATACCAATGCCAAGTCCTAATTTTTCGGTATAATCAAGAATTGTTTCCTTGACCTTTTTGGATACGCTGTATGTGGGATAAACACTTATTGAGTCGCCGCTGTGAACTCCAGTTCTTTCAACAAGCTCCATAATACCCGGAACAAATACTGACTTGCCATCGCATATAGCATCCACTTCAAGCTCCTTGCCCCTGATATATTTATCAACCAAAACCGGCTTATCTTCGTCAATTTCTACGGCAGTTTTAAGATAGTGGCGAAGAGCTTCTTCTTTTGCAACAATCTGCATAGCACGTCCGCCTAATACAAAGCTTGGTCTTACAAGTACGGGATAGCCAATTTCTTCCGCCGCCTTTATCCCATCTTCTATGTTCGTAACTGCACGTCCGGGCGGTTGTGGGATACCAAGCTCTTTTAACAGTTTTTCAAAAGCATCTCTGTTCTCAGCTTTATCTATTGCTGCACAGTCTGTACCGATAATTTTTACACCGCGGTCTACCAATGGCTGTGCAAGATTTACCGCAGTTTGCCCTCCAAGGGTTACAATTACACCCTCTGCATTTTCTAATTCAATAATATTCATTACATCTTCAGGTGTCAGCGGTTCAAAATAGAGCTTATCACTCGTTGTATAATCAGTTGAAACTGTTTCAGGATTGTTATTTATAATAATTGCCTCGAAACCGGCTGCCTTAATTGTTTTAACAGCATGTACTGTTGAATAGTCAAATTCCACACCCTGACCGATTCTGATAGGACCCGAGCCAAGAACGATTACCTTTTTCTTATCCGATACCTTTGATTCATTTTCGCCCTCGTAGGTTGAATAGAAGTATGGAATATAGCTGTCAAATTCTGATGCACAGGTGTCAATCATTTTATATACAGGCATAATGCATGCTTCTTTTCTTGTTTTAAATACTTCAGTTTCTGGTTTGTTCCACAACAGTGCAATTTCCTTATCTGAAAATCCCATTTTCTTTGCTTTTATAAGTTCATCTGTATTCCCAACAGAATATTTTAACGCTCCTTCTTCATCAATGATGTTTTTTAGCTTTCTAATGAAGAATCTGTCAATCTGTGTGTTTTTGCAAATCGTATTAATTTCTGTACCTTTTCGAAGTAATTCTGCTATAGCATAAATTCTGTCATCAGTTCCAATTTTGATGTAATCGAGCAGGTCTGCAACCGATATTTCATCAAACTTTTTGTGATGCAAATGCCATATACCGATTTCCAATGAACGAATCGCTTTTAAAAGACTTTCTTCAAATGTTCTGCCAATTGACATCACCTCGCCTGTTGCCTTCATCTGTGTGCCAAGCTTGTTGTTTGCATCGGTAAATTTATCGAAAGGAAATCTCGGCATTTTTGTTACCACATAGTCAAGAGTCGGTTCAAATGATGCAGGTGTGTTCGCTATTCTGATTTCGTCAAGTGTCATGCCCACACCGATTTTTGCCGATACCCTTGCAATCGGATATCCGCTTGCCTTTGAAGCGAGTGCCGATGAACGGGATACTCTCGGATTTACCTCTATCAAATAATACTGAAATGATTTTGGATCAAGTGCAAACTGAACATTGCAGCCGCCTTCGATTTTAAGAGCACGGATAATTTTAAGTGCGCTATCACGAAGCATATGATATTCCTTATTTGTTAGTGTCTG
>JBGVDY010000218.1:0-9503 GCA_045119585.1 Acutalibacteraceae bacterium
AAAAATATATAGAAGACGTGGAAATTTTAAAGGGTGCTGATTTGGGTCAATACGATTATTTAATGGAAACCCAAAGAAGATTGGCTGAATTTTTAGTTTTCAAGGCTGAGCTTCCTGTAAATCTTAAAAAGGCTTACAAGCAAGGGGATAGAGCGACGCTTGAAAATATTTGTGAAGAAATTATCCCGAGTGCAATTGATGCACTTGAAAGCTTTAATGAAGCATTCCATTATCAATGGCATAAAGCAAATAAGCCTTTTGGTTACGACGTGCAAGAGCTTCGCATAGGTGGACAACTTTTGCGACTTAAAGATAGCAAAAAGCGTATTGAAAAATACTTGAGCGGTGAAATAGACCGTTTGGAAGAATTAGAAGTGGAAGATTTACCGTATAAAACAAAAAATAATCTTCATAAGGGTACAAACGGTATTTGGAAATCTTCACTTACACGAAGTGTGGTTTCACAAGTTAAATTCTAATTTAAGGAGATAAAAAATGAGCGAACGCACAATAGCTGCAATAGCAACCCCTTTGGGTGAAGGGTCGCTTGGTGTTATAAGAATATCGGGTGATGATGCACTCAAGGTGGCCGATAAGGTTTTTCGTGCCTTTTCGGGTGAAAAACTTTGCGATAAATCAGGTTATACTGCCGCTTATGGTGAAGTGATTGATGGAGAAAAAATAATAGATGATGGCGTTGCGCTCGTTTTTAAAGCACCAAAGAGCTATACGGGAGAAGACGTTGTTGAAATTTCTATTCACGGCGGACGTCTTATGCTAAAAGCTGCTTTGCGTGTGATTTTGCAAAATGGCGCTTTTATGGCCGAACCCGGCGAATTTACAAAACGTGCATTTTTGAATGGTAAGCTTGATTTAACAAGAGCTGAAAGTATTATGGGTCTTATAAGTGCTAACAGTGATGCTGAGCTTCGTCTTTCACGAGCGGCACATATTGGCGGAGTTTCTAAAAAAATTGATAAAATTGAGAACGATTTAGTATCAGCAGATGCATCAATTGCGGCTTATTCCGATTACCCTGATGAAGATATTGAAGGTCTTGATTATGACAATTTTTTAAAAATGCTGAGTAGTGCGAGAGCGGAAATAGAAAAAATGCTTTCTACCTACGATGCGGGAAGAGTTTTGCGCGAAGGTATTGAAACCGTAATAGTTGGTAAGCCGAACGTTGGTAAATCAACCTTGATGAATATGTTAAGCGGAGCTGAAAGGTCGATTGTTACAGATGTTGCGGGTACTACGCGCGATATTATTGAAGATACCGTAACGGTGGGGGATATAACCTTGCGACTTGCCGATACGGCAGGCATTCATAATACTGACGATACGGTTGAGAGTATCGGTGTAGAGCGTGCTAAAGATAGAATAGACGTGGCAGAGCTTGTGCTTGCGGTGTTTGATAGTACAATGCCACTTGACAGTAATGATATTGCATTACTTCAAAACGTTAAGGATAAAAACACAATAGTAGTTGTTAATAAATCTGACCTTGAATGCAGTATTGATATGAATGCTTTTGACGGTATGCGAGTGGTTACGGTTTCGGCTAAAAATAACGTAGGTTATGAAGAATTGTCAAAAGAAATTGCTGAAATATCCGGTGCGGCTAATCTTAATCCCGATACAGCGGTGCTTATAGGTGAACGCCAACGCGCCTGTGCTGAACGGGCGCTTGATGCGGTGAACGAAGCGATAAACGCCTTGACCGGTGGACAAACAATGGATGCGGTGGGTGTTTGTGTAGATGATGCTTTGGCTGCATTGTTTGAGCTTACAGGTAAGCGTGTTACAAACGAAGTGACCGATGAAATATTTAGAAAATTCTGTGTAGGAAAATGATTTCTAATTCGTAATGCGGAATGCGTAATTCGGAATTATTGATTAGAATTTTAAAACCATTAAAATGGCTGTCTCGCTTTTCTTAGTGAGATAGCCTTTTTTTAATAAATTATGAATTTTTTATTAATAGTCAGAGAAAGTCAAAGAAATTTTTCAAAAACTATTGACAAATGAAAAATTTGGTATATAATAATACTCGTTAGCACTCAAGGTGATAGAGTGCTAAAAATGAAACGGGGTGACAAAAATAGAGTTAACTCCAAGAAAACAAGCAGTTTTAAAGGCAATTGTTAAGGCTTATATCGAAACAGGCGAGCCAATAGGCTCAAAGTTTTTGACGGGGATTATTGAGAATGCGCCTTCATCGGCGACACTTCGTAATGAAATGAACGAGCTTGTAAGTATGGGGCTTTTAGAACAACCGCATACTTCAGCAGGGCGAATTCCAACAAGCGATGGTTTAAAACTTTACGTAAATAATCTAATGGTAAAAAATGAAATTTTGCCAAACCATAAAAGCTTTATTGATGAAAGCTTTGAGCATATTACCGAGCTTCCTGAAAAGATACCCGCCAAAGCGGCAGAGATACTTTCGGATTTGACACATTTGCCTGTTATAGCGTGTGTACTTAGTCCTGATACTGCAACGGTTAAAAAGGTTGAGCTTTTGAATATAACTCACAATACGGTAATGCTTTTGGTGGTTATGAGTGACTCGAGAACCAGAAACCGTATTTTCCGTATTTCAGATGATTTTACACCTGAACTACTCGAAAAATTCAAACAGCTTGTAGATACTAAAATCAAGGGTAAGCCTTTAAAGGATTTATGTGTAGGCTATATGCAAAGCATTGTGGCTTCGCAAGGCTTAGATGCATTCGGTCTTATGCCGTTGTTTACCGCTTTATTTGATACCGCAAACGAAATTGAAAATACTGCAGTGGATTTAAGCGGTGTATCAAGACTTTACAATATATGCGGTAACGAAGAAAAGGCTAAGCGTATAATTTCTTTAGTAGAGCGGCGCGACCCAATTATTTCTTTATTTGAATGTATGGGCAACGGTGTTGTATTCGGTAAAGATACAGGATATAACGAATTTCAAAGCGATACTTTGATAGCAGCAAAGTTTACGAGCGATAAATATAAGGGATATATAGCTTTAATAGGTCCAAATAGACTTTCCTACGAACAGCTTATACCTACTATAGAATATACGGCTGAAAAACTGTCAGAAGTTATAACTGCCGCACAAAAGGATATGGAGGATTGATTTTTGTGGAAGAAACAAAGGTAAATGAAACCCCACAAGAAAAACCGAAAACTGAAAAAAAGAAAAACAAAAAGGATTTAGAGATTGAGGCTTTAAAAACTGAACTTGCAGAAAAAAGCGACTTACTTTTACGCACCGCTGCCGAGTTTGATAACTACAAAAAACGCACAGAGCGTGAAAAGCGGGGCGTTGCTGAATTTGCAAAAGCATCACTAATTAAACAACTTTTGCCTATACTTGATAATATAGACCGTTCCGCTTTAGTTGAAAAGGACACACCCGACTATATTAAAGGTATAGAAATGATAGTAAAGCAGTTTGAAGGTATTACTTCTAACCTTGGTATTACCGAAATTGCTAAAGTGGGCGACACGTTTAATCCTGAGCTTCACGAAGCAGTAATGCATATTGACGATGAAACTTTAGGTGAAAATGTTATTGCCGACGTCTTGCAAAAAGGCTATAAAATAGGGGATACGGTTATCCGTGCCGCTATGGTAAAGGTTGCTAATTAAAATATTATTTATAATTTTGAAGGAGAAATTAAAATGGGAAAAATTATTGGTATTGACTTAGGTACAACAAACTCTTGCGTAGCAGTTATGGAAGGCGGCGAGCCTGTAGTAATCGCTAACGCTGAAGGCGGAAGAACTACACCCTCTGTGGTTGCATTTTCTAAAACAGGTGAAAGAATGGTAGGTCAGGTTGCAAAGCGTCAGGCTATCACCAACCCTGATAGAACTATCAGCTCTATCAAGCGCGATATGGGTACTTCTAACACCGTTGAAATTGACGGCAAAAAGTACACCCCTCAAGAAATTTCGGCTATTATTTTACAAAAGCTTAAGGCTGATGCTGAAGCATATCTTGGTACAACTGTTTCTGAAGCAGTTATTACTGTTCCGGCTTACTTTACCGACGCTCAGCGTCAGGCTACTAAGGATGCAGGTAAAATTGCAGGACTAGACGTTAAGAGAATTATAAACGAGCCTACCGCTGCTGCTTTGGCTTACAGTATTGATAAGGAAGACGACCAAAAGGTTATGGTTTATGACCTCGGCGGTGGTACTTTTGACGTATCTATTATCGAAATGGGTGACGGTGTTCAAGAAGTTCTTGCTACTGCAGGTAACAACAAGCTTGGCGGTGACGACTTCGATAAGCGCGTTATGGACTACATTGTAGCTACCTTTAAGGCAGAACAGGGCATTGATTTATCAAACGATAAGATGGCTATGCAACGTGTTAAGGAAGCAGCTGAAAAGGCTAAAATAGACCTTTCTGGTATGAGCACTACAGATATTAATCTTCCTTTCATTACTGCAGATTCTACAGGTCCTAAGCACTTTGAAACCACATTAACACGCGCTAAGTTTAACGAACTTACCGCTGACTTGGTAGAAGCTACTATGATTCCCGTACGTCAGGCTATTGCTGACTCGGGTCTCCAAAAGAGCGAAATTAACAAGGTATTAATGGTTGGTGGTTCTTCAAGAATCCCTGCTGTTCAAGAGGCTGTTAAAAACTTTATTGGTAAAGAGCCTTTCAAGGGCATTAACCCTGATGAATGCGTTGCACTTGGTGCATCACTACAAGGCGGTGTTTTAGGCGGCGACGTTAAGGGCTTACTTCTCTTGGACGTAACTCCACTTTCATTAGGTATTGAAACTATGGGCGGTGTTTCTACAAAGATTATTGATAGAAATACAACCATTCCTGCTAAGAAGAGCCAAATCTTCTCTACTGCTGCTGACGGTCAAACCTCTGTTGAAGTACATGTACTCCAAGGTGAACGTGAATTTGCACGTGACAACAAAACCTTAGGTGTATTCCACCTTGACGGTATCGCATCTGCTCCACGTGGTGTACCTCAAATTGAAGTAACCTTCGATATCGACGCTAACGGTATCGTTCACGTATCTGCTAAGGATTTAGGCACAGGTAAAGAAAACGATATTACTATTACTTCCAACACCAATATGTCTAAGGACGATATTGATAAGGCTGTTAAGGAAGCAGAAGAATATGCTGCTGAAGATAAGAAGCGTCGTGAAGCAGTTGATATCAGAAACGCTGCTGACCAAATGATTTACACAACCGAAAAGACCCTTACCGACTTAGGCGACAAGATTACCGAAGAAGAAAAAGGTAAGATTGAAGCTGCTAAGGAAGCTTTAAAAGAAGCTTTAAAGGGCGAAGATATTGAAGCTATTAAGGCTAAGCAAGAAGATTTACAAAAAGAAATCTTTGCTGTAAGCGAAAAACTTTATAAAGCTGCTAACCCACAGGGTACTGATGCTAACGCACAAGCTGATGCAGGCAATGCAGACCCTAACGTTTATGAAGCAGACTATACTGATGTAGAAGACAAATAAAATTAATAATTAATAATGAATAATGAATAATTAATGTGTTTCGCTTTGCGAAACGGGATAATATAAGTTTTGGCTATGCCAAAACACCGAAATTTTTCATTTTTCATTCTTCATCATTCATTAGAGCGGAAGTATTCTTCCGCTCTATATTAGGAGAATTGCTTTGGCTGATAAAAGAGATTATTATGAAGTTTTGGGTGTTGATAAATCAGCATCTGATGATGAATTAAAAAAAGCATATAGAAAAGCAGCTAAAAAATATCATCCCGACTTAAACCCGGGGGACGAAGCGGCTGAAAAGTCTTTTAAAGAAGTTAACGAAGCATACGAGGTATTATCTGATAAGGATAAACGTGCACGCTATGACCAATTTGGTCACGCCGGCGTTGACCCTAACTTCGGCGCAGGTGGCGGTGGCTACGGTGGCGGCTTTGGCGGCGGTTTCGGCGGCTTTGATGATTTGGGTGATATTTTTAGTTCGTTCTTTGGTGGCGGCTTCGGCGGTGGCGGAAGACGAGCAAACCCCAATGCGCCAAAGCGCGGTAATGATACTGCAGCTTCGGTGGTTATTTCGTTTGAAGAAGCTGCAAAGGGTTGTAAAAAGAACATAAAGGTTACCAAGATAGACAGTTGTCCCGATTGTTCAGGTACAGGTGCTAAAAAGGGTACAACCGTTAAAACCTGTCCCATTTGTCATGGTAGCGGTCAGGTTGCTGCTACTCAGCGCACACCTTTTGGTGTTATTCAAACCCAACAGGTTTGTAGTCAATGTCATGGTAGCGGTAAAATTATTGAAAGCCCTTGTGAAACTTGTAACGGTAAGGGAAGAATACGCCATACTGTAGAAAAGGCGGTTGAGATTCCCGCAGGTATAGATGATGGTCAGGTAATAAATGTACGCGGTGGCGGTGATAGCGGTATAAACGGTGGTCCAAGCGGTGATCTTCGTATTAACGTAAGTGTTCGCCCACACCCCATTTTTGAGCGTGATGGCTACGACGTATACTGCGAAATACCAATTACCTTTACACAGGCGGCGTTGGGCGATGAAATTACAGTTCCTACGTTAGACGGAAAGGTTAAATTTACTATTCACGAAGGTACACAACCCGGTGACGAATTTAAGCTTAGGGGCAAGGGTATTCAAAGGCTTAACTATTCAGGTAAAGGCGACCAGTATGTAAAAATTACTGTAGAAGTCCCTAAAGACCTTACAAAAGCCCAAAAGGCAAAGCTTCAAGAATTTGAAGACCTTATGGAAGATAAAAATTACAATAAGAAAAAGAGCTTTATGGATAAATTGAAAGACTTTTTTGATTAATTTTTCGTTCTCACTGAATCTTAAAGATTTGGTGAGATTTTTTTATAATATAACCCTATTGCAAAAGTGAGAAAAAAGTGTTAAAATGCTTATGTATATATTAGCTGGAGGTTGCTATGAAAATTATAATTAGCGGTTGCGGTAAAATAGGAAAAACAATAATTGAAAGTCTTCTTTTAGAAGGGCACGACGTTACTGTAATTGATAATAACCCCAACGTTATAACGGAAATAACCAACGTTTGTGATGTTATAGGTGTTTGTGGTAACGGTGCGGATGCCGATGTTTTATTGGAAGCAGGCGTACAAAACGCTGAATTAGTAGTTTCGGTTGCGGGCTCGGATGAACTTAATATGCTTAGTTGCTTTTTGGCAAAAAAATTAGGCGCTAAGTATACTGTGGCGCGTATTCGCAATCCTGAGTATAACGATAATAACTTAAGCTTTGTGCGTGAACAAATGGATATTTCGTTAACTATTAATCCTGAGTTATATACCGCACTTAACCTATATAATCTTTTAAAATTGCCGTCTGCTGCAAAGGTGGAAACCTTTGGTGCAGGGAAATTTGAAATTGTGGAAATCAAGCTTAAACCTGATTCGCTTCTTGACGGACTTAAAATATCCGATTTAAGAAATAAATTTAAAGCAAAGTTTTTGATTTCTGCAGTTCTTCGCGGTGAGGAAGCATATATACCTGACGGTAATTTTGTGCTTAAAAGCGGCGATAGAATTTGCATTAGCGCAAATTCTGCTGAGATTATACGTCTTATGCGTGAGATGGGTATTCAGCAAAATCGCGCCAAAAAAATTATGATATTAGGCGGCGGTAAGCTGGCTTTCTATCTTGCTAAAAAGCTTTCTGAAGGTAATAACTCGGTTACCGTGATAGAAAAAAATCCTGCAGTTTGTGAAGCGTTTTGTGAAGCACTTCCTAAAATTACGGTGGTTAATGCCGATGGTACAAACCAAGAAGTTTTATTGGAGGAAGGTATCTTATCGGTAGATGCTTTTGTTTCACTTACAGGGCTTGATGAACAAAATATTTTAATGTCGGCGTATGCGCTTACAAAATCTGTACCAAAGGTTATAACAAAAATTAACCGCGCAGAATTAATGCCTTTGGCTGAAAACTGGGGACTAGACACGGTGGTTTCTCCTAAAATGGCTATATCTGACGTTGTGGTAAGATATGCGCGAGCGCTTGAAAATTCGCAAGACAGTAGTGTTGAAACCCTTTACAAATTAATGGATGATAAGGTAGAAGTACTTGAGTTTATTGTGAAAGATGATTTTAGCGCGTTAGAAATTCCATTTAAGGATTTATCCTTAAAGAAAAACACTTTGGTTGCAGGTATTGTGCGTAATCGCAAAACGATTATTCCTTCCGGTGACGATGTGCTTTTACCAAAAGATAGAGTTATAATTATTGCCGCAAATCAGCATATAAATAAGCTTTCTGATATACTAAGGTGATAAATTATGAATCGTAAAATGGTTTTTTACCTTTTAGGTAAGGTTATAATTATTGAAGCCGCGCTTTTGTGCTTGCCGCTGATATGCTCTTTGTGTTACGGCGAACAATGTGTATATTCATTTTTAATAACTATAGCTATTTGTCTTGGCTTAGGTTTTTTACTTATATTTACCCATAAGCCTAAGGATAAAACAATATTCGCAAAAGAAGGCTTTGTTATTGTAGCTTTTGCTTGGATTATACTTTCTGCTATAGGCGCGCTTCCCTTTGTTATTAGCGGAGAAATTCCTTCGTTTATAGATGCTTTTTTTGAAACGGTGAGCGGCTTCACTACTACAGGTGCTTCTATACTTCACGGTCCGGAGGTTGAAGCAATGTCAAAAGGACTTTTATTTTGGCGTAGCTTTACTCACTGGATAGGCGGTATGGGTATACTCGTGCTTGTTATGGCAATTGTTCCTACCGATTCAGGACGCTCTATTCACATTATTCGTGCCGAAATGCCGGGACCGATAATTGGTAAGCTTGTACCCAAGCTTAAAAGTACAGCTAAAATTCTTTATTTAATTTATATAGTACTTACTGCTATAATGGTTCTATTTTTAAGTGCGGGCGGTATGAATTTATTCGAAGCGTTGGTGCATAGCTTCGGTACGGCAGGTACAGGTGGCTTTGGTATAAAGGGTGACAGTATTGCTTCATATAGCCCTTATTTACAATGGGTTATAACGGTGTTTATGCTTATTTTTGGTGTAAACTTTAATCTTTACTATTTGATACTTGTAAGAAAAATTCGTGCGGTATTTAAGAGTGAAGAGTTATGGGTTTATATTGGCATAGTAACTGTTGCAGTTACGCTTATTACTAACAATATTTACGCTATTTATAATAATTTTTCCGATTCATTACGCCATTCGGCTTTCCAAGTAGCATCAATAATCTCAACTACAGGTTATGCTACAACTGATTTTAATGCGTGGCCGGGACTATCTAAAGGAATACTTTTGTTACTTATGTTTATAGGCGGTTGTGCAGGTTCTACTGCGGGTGGTTTAAAGGTATCGCGTGTGGTACTTTTGTTTAAACGCATAAGGGCTAACCTAAAGCATATGATACATCCCCGCTCTACCGAGTTTGTTCGTTTAGAAGGCAAAAAGGTTGAAAATGAAACATTTAATGGTGTTACTGCTTATTTTGCTTT
>JBGVDY010000219.1:0-2030 GCA_045119585.1 Acutalibacteraceae bacterium
GTATTTATCGGTAAAGATAGTGCAGTTAAAAATTATAAGGAATTTAAACTTGTATAAACAAGTAGGATAAAAAAGAAAAATGCTCGGTGAAATCACCGAGCATTTTGATATTTACAGTAAAATTATTTTACCATACCTGCAACTTCAGCAGCAAAGTCATCTACGCGCTTTTCAATACCTTCGCCCTTTTCAAAACGAACGAAGTTAGCAATCTTGATGTCTGCGCCAAGTTCTTTAGCAACACCTACGAGATACTTCTCAACAGTGATGTCGCCATCCATGATGAACTGTTGTTCAACAAGGCAGTTTTCTTTATAGAATTTACCGATTTTGCCTTCAACAATTTTGCCGAGAACAGCATCGGGCTTGTTAGCCATTTTAGGATCTTCCTTCATTTGAGCAATGAGGATAGCCTTTTCTTTTTCGAGAACTTCTTCTGATACAGAAGCTCTATCTAAGAAACCGGGGTTCATAGCAGCAATTTGCATTGCAATGCTCTTACCAGCTTCCATAAGTTTTTCGTTGTCGCCTGCAACTTCAGTTTCGAAGTTTACAAGAACACCGATTTTACCGCCCATGTGAACATAGGAAGCAACCTTGCCCTCAAAACGAGCAAAACGGCGAACCTTGATATTTTCGCGGATAGCAAGGAATAATTCCTGAACCTTTGCTTCAACGGTTTGACCGTCTTTTTCGCAAACGAGAAGAGCGTCAAGGTCTGCAGGATTTTGTTCTGCAACTACCTGAGCGATTTCAGCAGCGAGAGCCTTAAAGCCTTCGCCGTTAGCAACGAAGTCTGTTTCGCTGTTTACTTCAACAACAGCGCCTACACCATCAGCGGTGTATACAGCAACGGTACCTTCAGCAGCAATACGTGTAGCCTTTTTAGCTTGTGAAGCAAGACCTTTTTCACGTAAATAGTCAACTGCGGCATCCATATCGCCGTCACATTCAACAAGAGCCTTTTTGCAGTCCATCATACCGCAACCGGTTTTTTCTCTTAAAGCCTGTACGTCTTTAGCAGTAAAAGCCATTTTAGTTTCCTCCAAGTATAAATTATTCAGCGTCAGCAGTTTCTTCAGCAGCTTCTTCAGCAACTTCTTCAGCAACTTCTTCAGTAGCTGCAGTGCCCATTTCGGTACCTTGTCTGCCTTCGATAATTGCAGCAGCGATAGTTTCAGAAATAAGCTTAACTGCACGGATAGCATCGTCGTTACCTGGGATAACTGCATCAATTTCATCAGGGTCACAGTTGGTGTCTACGATAGCGATAATCGGAAGACCAAGCTTCTTAGCTTCTGCAACTGCAATTCTTTCTTTGCGGGGGTCAACAATGAAGAGAGCTGCAGGAGTCTTCTTCATGTTTTGAATACCGCCAAGGAATTTTTCTAACTTTTCAATTTCAAGGTTTAACTTTACAACTTCCTTTTTGGGGAGAAGTTCAAAGGTACCGTCGTCACGCATGGTGCGGAGTTGGTTAAGACGAGCAATTCTGGTACGGATAGTTGTGAAGTTTGTAAGCATACCGCCAAGCCAACGAGCGTTAACGTAAGGCATACCGCAATGCTCTGCTTCTTCCTTAACAGAATCCTGAGCCTGTTTCTTGGTACCTACGAAAAGAATGTCGCCGCCTTCTGCTGCAATGTCACGAACGAACATGTAAGCTTCGTTAAGTTTCTTAACGGTCTTTTGAAGGTCGATGATATAGATTCCGTTTCTTTCTGTGAAAATGTACTCAGCCATTTTCGGGTTCCAGCGTCTTGTTTGATGTCCAAAGTGAACACCAGCTTCAAGTAACTGTTTCATTGATACTACTGCCATTTGTTTTTCCTCCTAAGAATTTTCCGCCACTCCGCTGATTAGAAATCACCCGACAGTATTGGATGACACCTGCGAAAAGTCGCCGTTATTAAACGGAGTGTGTGTTATATTTTTGCTAATTTACCATTAGCCGATAAATTATATCACAACTGATTTTAAAAATCAAGTGTTTTTTTACTGAAATTGGTGGTTTTGGGCCAGATTTATAA
>JBGVDY010000220.1:0-2643 GCA_045119585.1 Acutalibacteraceae bacterium
CATTAGATTTATCTGAATCGTTAAAACAGTTACAACCTTTTGGATTTCAAAATCAAGTTCCGATTTTTGGAATTTTTGGTGTCACCTTACAACGCATAACACCACTTTCAAATAATCGCCATTTAAAACTTTTGTTTTCTAAAGATAAAAATAGCTTTCAAGCGCTTTTGTTCGGCATTAGTACTGATTCGTTTTGTTTTGATATTGGCGATATCTTAGACCTTGCCGTTACAGTTGATACCAATAATTACAATGGATACGAATCTGTTTCGGTTCAAATTAAAGGTATTCGTGTTTCTAAAACAAATGATGATGAACTTTTTTCTTCAATAAATAATTACCGTTCTTTTATAAATGAATTACCCTATACGGCAAAAAGTATTACGCCAACCAGAGATCAGGTTGGTGACGTTTATCGTTTTATAACCGATAATGGTGTATCACAGGATAAGGTTATATATCATTTTATAACAACACTTAATTACGGTAAGACTAGAGTCTCATTAGACGTTTTACAAGACCTAAATCTTATATACAAAAACAAAGATAAATATTTTAAAAATTTAAATTCACAAAAAACTAATCTTGTAAATTCAAGTATATATCAAAAACTAATTAAGGAGTGTGAAAATAGTGACCGATGCACAGTTTGAAAATTTTAATAATTTAAAACTTACTCTTGAAAACTTCGGTGAGGATTACAATTATAATCTAATTGAAAAAGCTTTCAATTTATGCGTCAAAGCACACGAAGGTCAAAAACGAATCTCCGGAGAAGACTACTATTATCACCCCTTTAACGTTGCCAAAATTGTTATTTCACTCGGTATGGATAGCGAATCAATTGCAGCTTCACTTTTGCATGACGTTGTTGAAGATACTGAAATGACATTAGAAGATATTAAATCTATGTTTGGTGAAGACGTAGCATTATTAGTTGATGGTGTTACTAAAATCGGAAAACTAAATTTTTCTTCTAAAGAACAGCAACAAGCAGAAAGTCTTCGAAAAATGCTTATTGCAATGGGCAAGGATATCAGAGTTATAATTATTAAACTTGCTGACCGTCTTCATAATATGCGAACAATTGACGCTATGCGCCCGCAAAAGCAACGTGATATTTCTGTTGAAACGCTTGAGGTTTATGCTCCAATTGCACACAGACTTGGTATACGCGGTGTTAAAGAAGAACTTGAAGATCTTGCCATTAAGCATCTTGATCCGGTAGGTTATGGCGAAATAGAAGATCTTTTGAAGCACAGAAAAAATCATCGCGAACAAATTTTAAGCGAAATTAAAGCACGTATTGAAGAACGTCTTCGTACCGAAATGCCAAATACAACACTTTCGTTTCAAGGTAGAGTTAAGTCAATTCATGGCATTTATCGAAAAATGTATGCGCAAGGCAGAACTTTTGACGAAATTTACGATATTTATGCTATTAGAATTATTACAGATACTGTTGCAGACTGTTATAATATTTTAGGTTTAATGCACGATATGTTTCGTCCTATTCCTAATAGGTTTAAGGACTATATTTCTACTCCAAAGCCTAATATGTATCAATCATTGCATACTACTGTTATAAGTCGTGCAGGTATACCTTTTGAAATTCAAATTCGTACTTTTGAAATGCATCATACTGCTGAGTTTGGTATTGCTGCACATTGGAAGTACAAAGAAGGCGTTACCAATAATGATAAGCGTATGGAAAAACGTCTTGAATGGGTTCATGAGCTAATTAACACCCAAGATTCAACTACTGACGCTTCTGATATTATTCGTACTATCAAAGTAGATTTAGCTGAAGAAGATGTTTTTGCCGTTACACCGAAAGGCGACGTTATAAATTTACCTGTTGGTGGTACTGTTGTTGACTTTGCTTTTGCTATTCATACTGCTGTTGGTACACGAATGGTGGGTGCTAAGGTTGACGGTAAAATAGTACCTATTAATCACGAAGTTAAAACCGGAGAGGTTATCGAAATTTTAACATCTAACGCCGCAAATAAGGGCCCTAGCCGCGATTGGCTTAACATTGCCGTTACTTCTTCTGCTAAAGCTAAAATTCGCTCTTGGTTTAAAAAAGAAAAACGCAGCGAAAATATTGTTACAGGGCAAACTGAATTCGAAAAAGAACTTCGCCGTAATAATATAAACTTTACTGAAGATGAATTGGAAGAATACACCGAAGAGTTAGCTAAAAAATACCGTTTTGCAAACAGTGAAGAATTTTATGCGGCAATTGGCTATGGTGGAATTTTAATATCTAAAATTTTACCTCGTATTAAAGAAGATTACAATAAACGCACTGCAGACTCAAAACCGCAACAAATAGTTCCTACCGTAAGTTATAAAACAAAATCTTCTGAGGGTGTTATTGTTGAAGGTATTGATAACTGTCTTATCAAGCTTTCTAAATGTTGTAATCCGTTACCGGGCGATGAAATCATTGGATTTATTACACGTGGTCACGGTGTTTCTATTCACAAACGTGATTGTAATAATGTTCCGGTAGATATTTCTTTAGATGATGAACCGGATCGTTGGATTAACGCTTATTGGAACAGCAATAAAACCGAAACCTTTACTTCAACGCTTAAAGCAGTTGCGATTGACCGTGACGGTATTTTAATTGAAGTA
>JBGVDY010000221.1:0-1918 GCA_045119585.1 Acutalibacteraceae bacterium
TTGAAGCTACTGCGGAACGTGAAGCTTCAAGGGGTGGCGGTAGCCGGTTGCCTAGAAATGCGGTAAACCATGCGGGGCAACGTCTTGACTATGCAACACGTCGATGGATTAACCGGCTTAGACGTTTGGTAATGCCGTTAATCGCTGCGTTCTCCGTCCGTGCACTCTGGAAAGGCTTTATGGACGGAACTAAACTCATAGAAGGCTATTCAGAAAAGCTAGACATGAGTGCAAATACCCTTGATAAGTGGAGCAAGGCCAACGCTTATGCCGGCGGTACCCAGAAAGGATTTTTAGAAGCAATGACAAAATGGACTCAGGCCACCGGAAAAACCGGTGATGAGTTCATAGAGACAATGTTACATCTTAATGAGTTGAGTGAAGCGGAACAAAAAGCCTTCATGAAGACAAATCAGCTCACTAAGGAACAGGTCGCCTTATTCCTACAATCAGACAGCGCAATACAAGGCACATTACAGGCTGTTAGCGGTATTGCCTACACTGATGAGGATATACAGAAGCAGAAAGAGTTTAACATCGCTTGGTCTCAATTTAAGATACAGGTTCAGGGTTTAGGTGATGTGCTTATAAGAACTATTGTACCGGTGTTTACCTGGATAGTTCAGAAGGCTACGGCAATAACCGGCTTCATGAACAGACATGCACAGATGTTAAAGATTATCGGCGGTTTACTTTCTGTTGCCTTCGGTAACGTCCTCATTATGCAGATGATGAAGGGGATCGGTCTTGGTGCTCGCTTGGTCTCAGTATTCAAGTATTTAACACAAGGTTTTGCACTGTTCAGTAAAACTCTCTGGGCGTCTCCTTTAACGTGGTACATCGCTGCGCTTGCGGGTTTACTGCTTATCCTTGAGGATATTTATTACTTCATTACCGGAACTAAGAAAACATTTACTTATGGTTTACTTGAATGGCTCGGATTTTCAAAAGAAGATATTCACGACATAAGACAGGAATTATACGACGCCGGTAAGATTATCTCTAACGCTTGGAAGCAGATAAAAGAACAATTAAAGCCTATCGGTGATGTGCTCGCTAAGTGGGGTATTGCCGGCGGTAAAGGTGTTATAGGCGCTATTGTCGGAATAATCACCCTTGCTATTTTAGGTATCGTGCGCCTTATGGCGATGATTCTCAGATTCGCGGACGAGTTCGGTGGGGCAATAGGCGACGCTTTACGCGGTGATACTAAAAAATTAAAAGAAATGCTCATGAATATTGCCACCGTCCTCGCTGAAACCTTGGGCGGAGCGTTTTTCCAACTTGGTGAAATGATAGGTAAAGGTCTTATATCAATGCTGAAGAAAAATCCGTTCCTGAATGAAATGCTCGGGGATATTGAAACAGGGTCAAGTGGTGGTTTTAAATTCGGTGATATATTCAAATTCACGCCGGCTAATGCTATGACTGGCGGACTATTGCCTAGAGCAGTTAATTTCGTAATAGAAAAAGTGACTCAGAATAATAACAACAACGTAAACGTTAATGCTACCGACGGTAGGGAAGCGGGCGGTTCCGTTGTACGTGCTCTTAATGCTAAAGGTAAAAACTATAACATACCGCGCGACTGGGGTTGGGCTTGGGAAGTCTGGGTTAATGCAGGGGTAAAGAAATAATGACTGATAATGTGAATGTGGTTGTAACTACAAACGATAACGGCAATTCCGAAAAAGCAAACTACAATTATGAGTTGTTGTTCCAGAAGGATAATACCTCAATTTTTGGTGATAATTTACCGACTTCGATACTTCAGATAGAAGCTGAAAGTACCTCTGATGTAACGTCTGAGACAGTAGAACAGGGCGGTTTTGCGTCATTTTATAAAACCAAAAAACCTAAGAATATCAATTTTGACATAGCATTTAATACTGACGATGACAAACAGCAGTCGATACTT
>JBGVDY010000222.1:0-2849 GCA_045119585.1 Acutalibacteraceae bacterium
TTTATAAACTTGTTCTATTTGTTTGTAAGACGGACTTTCTATTGCAATTATATTATTACGTCCTAAAAGAGAAGTGATTTGCCCGTAAAGATATTCCGAACCTGCTCCTATCACTATTTGTTCGGGTGTAACGTGAATACCACGACTACGAGCAAGATATAAACTTATATTATTACGAAGCTCTAAACAACCAAAATTTGGAGAACGTTCCAAAATATTCTCTTCTAAATCGGTTATTACTTTCCGCATTGATTTTGAAATTGCTGAAAAGGGGAATGATAGTTCGTTAGTAGAGTTTTGCCCATCTAAAAAATTTTTATGCAAGTGTTCGGGGGAAGAATAAGAAGCAAACCCCGTATTTGGCTTAAAGATAACGTAATATCCACTACGTTCTTTTGATTCCACGTATCCTTCTTGTATAAGTAAGTCGTAAGAATGTTCTACCGTTATTAGACTTAAATTGGTTTCTGCGCAAGTAGTTCTTTTAGGCGGTAATTTGCTTTTATAAGGATAAACGCCTTGCACTATATCATCTCTGAAATATTGATAAAGTTGTATGTAAGCAGGAATATTGCTCTTTATATTTATTTTATAGTTCATTTTGGTCTTATAAAATTCTCCTTAACTGACTATTTCAATATAACCAAAATTATTGTATAATACTGTCAAAGAAAAGTCAAGGAGAAATATATTATGCAAAAAAATATTAAGAAAAACACAGTATATTTATGTGTAACCGCAATGTTAATGGGATTGAATATTGCAATGAGTTCGTTTGGTATTCCCGTTCCGGGCGGACACCTTTATATGAATGATGTAATTATTTGTCTTGCCGCAATAATGCTAAATCCGTTTGCAGCCTTTTTAGTTGGTGGTGTAGGTGCATTTCTTGGGGATTTATTCTTCTATCCTACACCGATGTTCGTTTCTCTCGTAACGCACGGAATACAAGCTGTTGTAATATCGATTTTTTCTCACTACGTAATGAAAAAGCACCCCATTATTTCTTCGGGTATCGGTGTAGCAATAGGTGCAATTATAATGATTGTTGGTTATTCGTTAGGCAGAGCATTTATATATAGCACACCTGAATATGCAATTTTGAAATTACCTTATCAAATATTGCAAGCAGTAGTTGGTGCAATAATGGGTATGGTTCTTTGTTGGAAATGTGGAATTTACAAGGTGTTTAGAAGAACTGTTGGAATGGAAGAAATAAAACAAAAATCATAGACAAGATTACATTTGGTAGTGTGGATTTGCCGAATATCATTAAAGACTTTGGAAAAGAAATAGAAGAAATTGAGTTGTGTGGGCTTTGTACGGATATTTGTGTAATATCAAATGCAATGATTCTCAAAGCTACGTTCCCCGAAGTTAGACTTTTGGTTGATGCCAAGTGTTGTGCAGGTGTAAGTGTTGAAAGCCATAATACTGCACTTGATGCTATGAGAGCAGTACAAATTGATATTTTATAACGGTGGTTATTATGAAGCCAAACTATAACAACCTATGGAAACTTTTAATTGAAAAAGGAATGACTAAAACTGAACTAAGAGTTAAGGCTGAGATGTCAACATCAACGCTTGCAAAAATGGGAAAGAATGAAGTTGTTTCGATGAACGTCATTATAAAGATTTGCGAAATCTTAGATTGTAACATAAGCGATGTGATGACAGTAGATAAAATTTCGGAGTAGACTTCTCTATACATTATATATAATATATAGGAAGCACGCCAACAAGGAAAACTACTTGGCGTACTTGAAAAAGAAGAACGCCAAGACCGCCAAAAAATAAAAAAATCTTTGGCGTACTTCCCAAATATGAAAAAGGCACGGTTTCGGAACCGTGTTTTTTGTTTGGGGAATGACAGCTATTTTATGAAGGAAAGACATCGTTGTTGTACGAAAAAGCTACAACAGACAAAAAGCACAAGATATTGCGTATTGTTTAGAAGATTATTCTATTTACACGGTTTGCGCAACACTCCCCGTCGCTACGCTCCTCAGTGGTTTCAGATCGGCCCCTTCGGGGCTGAAAATGTTACTAAGAAAAAATCCTTGTAAAAAAAGTGTCAACTTATCTTGACAATTTCAAACTGATGTGATATAATAGCTTCATTCCAGAAAAGGAGTAAAAAATATGCGGCAAGGTATTCTTAAATAAAACTATAATCAAATAGTGGGAACAAAGAATTATGATAGCTCCTTTTGTGGGGGCTTGGTTTTTTGTACCCAATTTAAGAATACTTTTGCCTTATCAATTTTGACATATTCAAAAAACAGCAATCACAAATAGGTGTATGCTGTATATGTGTATGTCCGCAAATTATAATCCCCAGTGGTAAAAGTATTTTACTGCTGGGGATTTTTATGCCCTTTGGGGCTGTAAAGGGAGGACAATCACATGAAAATAATCAATATCGGCATTCTGGCCCATGTAGACGCAGGAAAAACTACATTGACAGAAAGTCTGCTATACACCAGTGGAGCGATTGCGGAACAGGGAAACGTGGATAAAGGGACCACAAGAACAGACACTATGATTTTGGAACGGCAGCGGGGAATTACCATTCAGACAGCGGTTACTTCTTTTTATTGGAATGATTATAAAATCAATATCGTGGACACTCCCGGTCATATGGATTTTTTAACCGAAGCATACCGCTCTTTATCTGTCCTTGACGGAGCTGTTTTAGTCATTTCAGCAAAAGACGGCGTACAGGCACAAACCCGTATATTATTCCATGCGCTTCAGAAAATGGACATTCCGACAATTATCTTTATAAATAAGATAGACCAAAATGGGATCGACCTGCGGCGTGTTTACCAAAGCATTAAAGATAAA
>JBGVDY010000223.1:0-9544 GCA_045119585.1 Acutalibacteraceae bacterium
AAGCCAGAAAATGTTATGATTGATAAAAACGGACGGGTTGTGCTTATCGACTTTAACGCATCACGAAAAATATCTAACGCGAGTAAAGATACCGTTATAATAGGTACTGTAGGCTACGCTTCACCCGAGCAACTAGGCATACGGGAAAGTGATGCACGCACCGATATTTACGCTTTGGGAATACTGCTTAATGTTATGATAACAGGAAAACACCCCAGCGAGACAATAGCCAATGGCAAAGCAGGCAGAGTTGTTCGCAAATGCACAAATGTAAATCCTGATGAGCGTTATAAAAGCGTTGAAAATCTTATTTTTCTATTATAAAACAATTATTATACTCCCGTAAAAAGCTCCCTTTGGGGAGTTTTTTTATTTTGTCATATTGGACAAGAAGATTACCGTAAAAATACAAAAAGCGGTCTTTTCTCGTTGACTTTTTTTCTTGTAAGTAGTAAAATATTTTTTATTGAAACTTGAATTCAAGGAGTCTTTTCAGTATGAAAAAAATATTGTCACTTTTGTTAGTTTTATGCCTTATTTGCTCTCTTTTTACAGGTTTTACGGTTTATGCTGCTGATACCGAAACCCCTGACAGTGAAGAAAGCACCGAAGAAACCATTATTTATGGTGATGGTTTTATCTACGATAAAGAAACATTCCTTTTAACTATTACAGGCAGCGGCGAAATGGCTGATTTCAGCGAATGGAATGATATATATGCCCCATGGTCTGGTTACTCTAAAGAAGCCAAAAAAGTAATAATAAGTGACGGTATTACAAGCATTGGCGACTACGCTTTTGCAGATTTTATTGCATTAAAAGAAGCTAAAATTCCTAACACCGTTAAAAGATTAGGTATGCATTCTTTTTCGGGCAGTGCTCTTTCAGAGCTTAATATACCCGCAAGCGTTGAAGTAATTGATGATATGCCCTTTGTTAACTGCGACTATATGACACGCTACAATGTAGCAGAAGAAAACCAAAATTTCTGCAGTGTTGACGGTGTATTATTCAGCAAGGATAAATCTGTTCTTATAGCTTACCCATTGGCTAAAGTAGAAGAAGATTTAACATACACAATACCTGAAACCGTTACCGAAGTTAAGGGCTATGCGTTTTCCCGAGCAAACCTTATTGCTTGTGTAAACTTTGGTTCAAATGTTAAGAGCATTGGCGATGAATGCTTCTTTAACTGCGCAAGTCTTACTACTGTCAACTTTAATGATAGTCTTGAATTTATTGGCGGCGGTGCTTTTCAGCATTGCAATTTAATAGAAACTGTTTCCCTTCCCGATTCCATTACCAAAATTCGCCCATTAGCTTTTTTTGATACAGGATACTACAACAATTTAGAAAATTGGGAAAATGATTTGTTATATTCGGGCAAATGCCTTATAAGCGGTGAATACTGCATTATGGATGAAGAGTGGGAAGTCGAGGAAGAAAGGTTTGTTGAAGGCGCGGTAGAAATTAAAGAAGGCACCACCGTAATCGCAGGTAATGCATTTTCTTGGTTTAACTGGGACTCTGCAATCACATCGGTTTCATTCCCTACATCACTTAAATACATAAATGAATATGCATTTTCTTCTTGTGAAGGCCTTACCGAAATTAAGTTAAAAAGCAATGTTGAATGGATTGACGACGGCGCATTTTCATACTGCAAAAATTTAGCTAATGTTATTTTAGGTGATAACATAAAAGCTATTGGCTTAGATGCTTTTTACCAAACTTCATATATTGCAAACGAAAACCATTATATAGACGGCTTACTCTATAACAACAAATATTTGTTAGGTTATAAAGGCAGCTTACCCACAACCATAGAAATAAAAGACGGTACTACCCTTATTGCTGATAATGCTCTTACAAACGGCGGAACCTATTCTTTCCATAACTTTTCTATTAAATTCCCCGAAAGCCTTAAATACATCGGTAAAGAAGCCTTTGTAAACACTAAAACCAATACTATCACCATTCCCGAAACTGTTGAAACCATAGGCGACTATGCGATAGGATTTAAGAAAACATACAACAATGTTTTAGAAGAATATGAATATACTCCTTTAAGCAAGAATTTAATTGAGGGTTATGCTGATACTGCGGCGCAAAAATATGCCCAAAAGTACAATATTGAATTTAAAGATTTAGGCGCACCCGAAACTATAACATTTGGTTGCTTTACCTGTATAGTTGAAAACGATTCTCTAATTATCACCCGTTTTGACTGGGATAACTCATATTCACCTATAGTAGAAATTCCTGCTTTTGACTACGGTAGACCTATAGTTAAAATTGCAAGTGGCGCGTTTTATGATTGTTCGGGTATAACTAGTATTACTATACCTGAAAGTATGCAAATAGAGGCAAACGCTTTTGCTAATTGCGATAATGTTACCTTCTATGTTACCTGTAGCTCGCCGGCGCACACCTACGCTAAGGAAAACGGACTTACTTTTGTAGCAGAATGCACATTCCCCGATGATTATGATGATATGATAAATACCTGCTCTAAATGCGGAAAAACCGAATGTGAAATTTTAGGTCACGATATTAGCGGTAAAAAATGTATTCGCGATGGTTGTACCTATATTGAAAACGACAACCTTGGCGGTGGCGGCAGTATTGGCGGCGGCGAAATAGTTATCCCCGGCGGTGGTATCACCAACACCTACACCGATGGCAGATTCACCTACACTTTAAACGAAGGTAAAGCCTTTATAACCGATTACGATGCTACCGATGCACCATCTTACCTTATTATACCATCACTTTTAGGCGGCTACACCGTAACACATATTTATGATAATGCTTTTTCGGGCTGCAATAATCTAAAAGAAGTTACCGTGGCAAATAGTATTACAACTATCGGAGATAATGCTTTTTGCGACTGCGTAAACTTAGAAAAAATTGTTATTCCGTCTTCGGTTACTTATATCAGCGCATCGGCATTCCAAATGTGTAATAAGCTTGTAATTTATGCGCCTTACACCTCTTATGCAAGAAGTTACTGTAACCGCACACATATCAACTTTGTAATTCAGTGTGAAACACACTCTTGGCTTGATGCTACGTGCACAAAGCCGCAAATTTGTGAATATTGCGACCAAACAGTTGGCACCGAATTAGGTCATACAGGCGGTCAGGCCACCTGCACAACACGACCAATATGCTTGCGTTGTAGTGAGCCTTACGGCGAAGTAAACGGACATAATATGATAGGTCCCACCTGTACCGAGCCTGCAAAATGCATTGTAGAAGGTTGCGGCTTTACATCTGCTCCCGCTTTAGGTCACACAGGCGGAACTGCCACCTGTACACAAAAAGCAACCTGTGAAAGATGTAACCAACAATACGGCTCTATATCCCATAGTTTTTCGGCACCCTGTGATGAAAGCTGTAACAAGTGTGGTGCAAAGACTATCACAACCGCCGCTCACAGCTATTCCAACTCTTGTGATACAAACTGTAATAAATGCGGTAAAACACGCGCGGTGTCACACACTTACAAAACAACAACCAAAAAGGCTACAACTTCTAAGAATGGTAGCATAGTTAAGGCTTGTAGCGTATGCGGTAAGCAAGCCAGCACAACTAAGATTTACTATGCTAAGAGACTTAAGCTTTCTACTACAGAATATACCTATAACGGCAAGACTAAGAAACCAACCGTAAAGGTATATGATTATAAGGGCAATAGGATTTCTTCAAGCAATTACACCATCACCTATAAAGATAATAAGAATGTGGGCAAAGCTACGGTTACCATTAAACTTAAGGGTAACTATAGCGGCACATTAAAAGCTACATTCAAAATTGTTCCTAAAGAAACTAAGGTAGATAAGCTTACAGCAGCTAAGAAAAGCCTTAAGGTTAAGATTAAAAAACAGTCTTCACAAGTAACAGGTTATGAGCTTCAGTATTCAACTTCCAAGAAGTTTACTTCTTCGAAAACCAAAAAGATTTCAAGCTACAAAACAACTTCTGTTACGCTAAAGAGCTTGAAAGCTAAAAAGACCTATTATGTAAGAGTACGCACCTACAAAACAGTAAATGGTGTTAAATATTATTCGGATTGGTCTACTGCAAAGACTAAGAAAACTAAATAAAATTTAACGGATGTGTAGAATTTTCTACACATCCGTTTTTCTTTAATAAATCCAAAATGTATCGCCCTTGGTTATATCGCCGATATAATCGAGAATATTTTCATCATAAGCCTTTATTGTGTTATCAGTTTTTGATACCATACCAAAATCATCACCGCGTTTTGCTAAGAAGTGGTTATTCTCAAGCGTTGGCATACTGTCGCTGCCATCAGGATTATAAAGGTTAGAGAAAATGTGAACTAGGCTATCGTTAGCGTAAAGCATAAGGTTATTTTTTATATGGAAGTTGGTTGCGCGGTTACGCTCGGCAGGAAGGCCGTACCAGGTTTTAATATGGGCAGCTTCTCCCCTATCGGGACGCTGCTCACAAAAGCCATGACCCGCATACCACATATAGTTATCTTCTATAAAGAAGTTTTCCATACGGCTTGGGTTACCGTGTCCTGCACTGCCCGATAAGAAGTACTCAATAGAATAGTTGCAATATTCAATAACATTACGGGCGTAGGTCATATTCTTTTGGTTCTTTATATCATCTTTACCAACGCCTACCTGTTGAGTAATACCTGCATCATAAATCTGGTATATGTAGTTGTCGGTTACTATAAAATTATCGCAACCGCCGTAAATTTCAACTGCGTTACCGTAGCGTGTACCATAATTTCTGCCAAAAATACCTTCTGACTGAATGGAACCGCCTATCCAACCAAATTCGCAATTTTGAACAGTAAGATTTTCTGCAGTACCTGCACCAACACCGTGTGCACCGCCGTATTTAATGCAGAAATTATCAATAGTAGTTCCGCCACCGGTTGTAATTATTCTGTCCTTAATATTAAATTCAATAGAGTTAAAACGCTCGCCGGGGTTTCCTATACTATAAAGATACAAAATACCTGTATCATAATAATCGTGGAAGAAGTGTAAATCATCACATAAATCGGCGTAAGTTTTAAAGGGCTTGCCTGTAGTATTATTGTAGGTTGTACCATCTTCTTCGGTACGAATAACACACTTAATTGCATGCTTTTCGCCGTGATTGAAAACAAGCGTACCAATATCCCTTTTATCAAACTGAATAGACCAAATATTCTCTATTTCGGTCTTTTTCCAAAGAGAAGCATTGGCACCATTAAAGGGAGAGCCGTATATTTTAGGCTTGTCACCTTCACCGTAAGCGGTATAGGTAACCCCACGCTTTGCATTAAGCTGACCGCGCCAAAGACCGCCACGCTCGAAGCATACAAAGGTTGGTCCTTCAAACGCTATAGCATTTACAGCCGAAAGTGTTGCAAGTGCCGTTTCGGGAGTTTTACCGTCGTTATTATCATCCCCGTTATTAGAAACATAATAAACGGTAGCACCGGTCGGTATTTCCATATTAGGCGCATTTAAAATCTTTTTAATGCGCTCGTCGGTAAGCTTTCGCCATAGTGCTATTTGGTCGTTATTTATACTTTCAAACTTGCTAATTTTTTGCATAAACTTCTACCCCTTTAAGTTTATTTATAGGTATAGTATATAATACTTTTTTAGCAATAGCAAGTATTAAAATAAGATTATTTTGCCAAGGTACCACCGTCGTTTTTAAGCAAAATTAAAATTTCTTCTTCCTTTAAGTTTAATAGATTTATATAAACCAAAACATCGGTATCGCCGTCACTGCAGCTAAACTCGTAACAGCGTTTTTCGCCCGAATCTGTAGGAATTAAGGCTTTAGAAACTTTACCTATTTTAAGGTTTTTACTTACCCTTTCGCGTGCTTCCTGCTCGGTATATTTTGCGGTTTCGAAAGCACGGCTTTTATGATTGCTTAAATACCCACTTGCTTCGTAAAACATAACTTCTCCACTATCCATAGCAATACCAACCTTTATTAAATCGGTATAGCATATTGTTTCGCCGTCTAAAAAGGCAAAATTTATAACACATACGCCTTCATCAATATAATAATAGGTTTCTAAAAAATTGTCATAAGAGTGACTGGATAAAAACCTTTTTGCTTTAGTTAGGGCTTGACTGTAAGAAAGTATTATTTTTTCAATAGGTCTGTACTTTCTAAAATAAACGGCATAGCCACCCCTTTTGCTTATTGCAATATCGGTATTACTGTCCCCTATTCTAAAGGCTTCAATCTCGCCGTCAATTTCTCCAAAAATCTTGAGGTTATTCTCTTCGCCAAAAAATTCATATGCCCTTTTTAGCGCTATCTCTTCGGTTATATAGTCAGCATCTTCTAAAAGCTCACCTTGTCCATCTTCTAAACTTTCGGAATAAGGTCCATCATAAATCAAGGTTGGATAATCGCCAAACTCACTTTCTAATTGTTGTAAGCTACCGTTTAATGAATCAGTCACATTCGCATCGATTTTATTTTTAATCTCTTTTACCCAATAGTCACTATTATCAAAGCCTATTTGCGTATCACTTACTACTTCCGAAAGTTTATCTGCAGTTTCGCTTAAGTACCTTATATTATTCTCAAAATCTGTAGGTAACTCTTCCCCGTTATAAAGCTTTGCAGAAACCGCAAAGGCATAATTCCCAGCTTGAGATAAAAACAAATTTAAGGAATCAAGGTTTCGAATAGATGGTAAAACCGATAATGCCGATTTTGAAATTTCGGCTTCGGTTAAAATTTCTGCCGCCATTTTTGCCAAAAGCTCAGGTTGAGTGGTGTACCTTGCCTTTTTTAGTATAAGTGAAATATTGTTTATTGAAGCCGAAAACTCATTAAGACCGCGTGAATAACTGTTTTCTATTTGAAGTTCCAACTTCTCTGAATTTTTATAATTTTTAATAATCACACCTGTAAGTACCACAATAACCGCCGATAGAAACGAAACAACCCTTACAATATTCCGTATTTTCATAAATATCACCTTTAAATCATTCTTTAAATGGTAGTATTTACAAAAATTAGCAAAATATAATAGGCTGACAGATTTTCTGCCAGCCTATCTTTTACTCTTTTTGTTTTATATCTTTAATTATAAACGCAACCGCTATAAGCCCTATAAATACAAATATTACTATGCCTACTGATAAAAATGGTTTATAGTCGGTTTTTGGTTTAAACTGCTCAATGTAAGCACATTCCATATATGTTTCGTCCTCACCGTTTGCGGTGTAAAAAGCAAGAATAACCTTTTTAGCTTCTTTTACGGTTATATACTCAGTTAAAGTATAATTGCCGCCGCTATCCTTAGATTCTAACCTGAGCTTTAAAAATTTAAGACCTGCATGCTTTACAACTTCACCCTTAGCATCAGGAAAGCCCGAAATATCACCTGAAAGCTTTAATATTTCATCATCCTGCAGTACTGATAAATCTACCGCTTTTTGCGAAAATTCATCAACAAATTCCATTCTTTTTATCTGCTTGGTATTATCCTTATTCATTGCAAAATAAGTTATATTATTCTGCTCAAAATAGTCAATAATATCGCAGTCATTCATATCGAAAGCACTGCAAAAATAATCAATATCGTCTTCACCATAGACTAAAAATTCTTCCACTGCAGAAACCGTAACGCAAAATACAAGTAAAAACACCCAAAAAAGGCAAATAATTTTTTTTAACACAAAAATCACCTGTTGTTTTGTTTTTTAGCTGCAGTAAGTGTGTTTTGCATAAGCATTGCAATTGTCATAGGACCTACACCGCCCGGTACAGGGGTAATAGCCGAGCATTTATCCTTAACGGAATTAAAATCAACGTCGCCTACAAGCTTTCCGTCAACGCGGTTAATACCAACGTCAATTACTACAGCGCCTTCTTTTACCATATCGGCAGTTACAAAGTTTGGTCTGCCAACCGCAGCTACTAAAATATCGGCGTTTTTGCAAACCGAAGCCAAATCCTTTGTTCTCGAATGGCAAATAGTAACCGTGCCGTTTTTATGGAGTAAAAGCATACCCATAGGCTTACCAACAATATTAGACCTACCAATTACAACACAGGTTTTACCCGCAATATCGATATTTTCATACTGTAGCATTTCCATAATACCGGCAGGTGTGCAAGGCACAAAATCATAATCGCCAAGCATAATTTTACCCACGTTTTGCGGATGAAACGCATCTACGTCCTTTTCGGGTGAAATCGCATTAATAACGGCCTGCTCGTCAAGGTGCTTTGGAAGCGGTAACTGACACAAAATACCGTTGATAGTATCTTTATTATTAAGCTTGTCAATAAGCGCCAAAAGTTCTTCTTGCGTAGTATTTTCGGGTAATGCATACTCTTCGGATATAATGCCAAGCAGTTCGCAAGCCTTTTTCTTATTGGCAACGTAAACCTTAGATGCAGGGTCTTCGCCAACAATAATTACTGCAAGTCCTGTGGTAACGCCTTCTTTTTTTAAGGCTTCAACCTCTAATCTTACGCGTTCTTTAACACTTGCAGAAATAACTTTACCGTCAATCAGTTTCATCTTCATTACCTTCCATATTTTCACTAAAAACCGAAACGTACTCTGCTTCCGGTTTTAATTTTCTTCTTATAACAACTATTGCCGTAATGCTTGCAACCGATACTAAAAATCCTAAAAGACACGAAACTTTAATAGGTCCTAACATTAAGCTGTCGGTACGTAAAAGCTCTATAAAGCCTCTGCCAAAGCCGTACCAAGCGCAATACATTAAAAATACTTCGCCCGAAAATGCACGCTTTTTGCTTAAAAAATGAATGAGTATAAAACCAATAAGGCACCAAAGTGACTCATAAAGGAAGCAAGGGTGTACTAATCCTTCGCCCATTTCTGCTATGGTTTTTTGGCTTTCCATACCCCAAAAGCTACTGTTTGTGAAAGCACCGTAGGCTTCTTGGTTTACAAAGTTACCCCACCTACCAACACATTGACCTATTAAAAACCCTAAGCCTGCAAGGTCAAAAATATCGGGAATTTTTATTTTAAATAAGTAGCAAAGTGGTCCGCCAACCAAGAACGCACCAATAATTGCGCCGTAAATTGCGATACCTGCCACACCCGAAGAATCACCAAAACCAAAGAAATCGGCAATGCTTTCACATTTTACGCCATCAAAAATAACATAATAAATACGCGCGCAAAGTATTGCCAATGGGGCTGTAATTAAAACAACATCAAGCATTTTATCTTTATCAATACCAAAGCGCTTTGCGTTTATGTTACCATAAATAAGCGCCAACATAAAGCCTAAAGCAATTAAAATACCATACCAATAAACATCCCATGTTCTTGAGCCTAAATGAAGCGTAAAGGCAATAGGCTTTATAGTAAGATGTATTCCAAAAATCACAACATCGTATACCATAAATTATTCCTCCGTCGGATTTATAACCGATAGTACAGTTTTATCGTTATCTAAAAGAGCAAGTCTTTTTAAAACATTCTCGGTAGTTACCGATTTTAAATACTTAATTTCATCAAATAAATCAGTATCGTTCATAG
>JBGVDY010000224.1:0-3832 GCA_045119585.1 Acutalibacteraceae bacterium
AAGCTGTTATAGCGCACAAAGCAGGCGCCGATTTTGTAAAACTGTTCCCAATAACCTCTATGGGTCCTAAATACCTAAAAGATATTAAGGCTCCGCTTTCACATATTCGTTTCTTGGCGGTTGGTGGAATTAACGCCGATAATATTACCGAATATCTTTCTGTTGGTGCTTGCGGTGTAGGTATCGGCTCGGATATAGCCAACAAAAAGCTTATTAAAGCTAATGATTTTGCCGCTATTGAAGAAAATGCAAAGTGCTATGTAAAACAAATAGAAACTTTTGAAAGCAGTAAATAATAAAAAATTTTATAAAATAAACGCGGAGTGATTTCACTCCGCGTTTTACTTTATTCTTCGATTGGAATTTCAATGTAAGAGTCTTGCAAAAATACGGTGTTAACCGCAATTTTAGAAGTTGTTTGCTCTGAAAAAAGCCCTTTATTATTGGTGTGGCGCACAAAAAGTGGAAATGCGGATGAAGAAATATCAATACGCAGTTTTTCACCTTTTTTAATAACAAAAGCATGCTCATCGAAAGAAAAATCCATATAAATTTCGCTATTTGGAGCATAGCTTTCGCAAAAATTAGAAATTTGATTTATATCGTCGCGAAGACCATAGTCACCTTCTTTTTTGCAAAGGCTTAGTCGCATATAAAAACAGGTATCCTCGCAATCGGATTTAACTTTTAATTGAGCCTTTATTTTACCCTTTACAAAGGTATCTTTCTTGAATTCATCGGTATAAACAGTGACGATATCTTCACGTAAATTCGGTTTATCCTGCCATTCATTGCCGCCAAAGTTTGTGGATAAACCGCCTTTAAAGCTTGCAGGGTTTAAAGGATCATATTTATAAGATACGGCGTTATTACCTAAAATAAATTTTTGATGTTTTTGTGGCTCTTCGAAATCATCACAACACCATTTATTATCAAATAGCTTATAATATGTAATCTTACCGGGTTTAAAGGGTGGCTCGCCTTTTCCGCGAACATAGTCTATCCACTTAACCGGATAATTTAAATATTCATTGTCTATATTTCCGTCTTCAAAGCTTATAGGCTCAAGCTCACTATGGCAACCGTGGTTGAAAGGGTGTACCGTTAATGCCGATATTGCCTTAGTTTCATCATCTAGCTCGTTCCACATATCGAAAATTCCGCCGGTGAAAATATCATAAAAGGCAGTAACAAACAAAATGGGAATATTGGCATTATTTACAACCCCTAGCTTTTTGCCGTCTTGGTAGTCGTGGTTCCAAAAAGAATCATTTTTATTGGGGTGTTTAAATATTTCATTAAGATTTTCATCATTTTCGCCAAAAACAGTCTTAGAAAACTCTGATAAAGGTAATATATTAAAGCTTTCAGGTGTGTAATTTTTATTTCTGATGCTTTTCTTTTTATACATATCAACATACCAACCGCCATGAAGCCCCATTTTATAAAAGCCGTTGCGGTAGTTGCCGTTATATTTTCCTGTTTCCATAACGCGTAAAACAGCACCTTTTATATCATCGGCAAAGGGAGCGGTTACAAAATGTACCGATGCAGTATAGCTACTGCCGAACAGGTATATTTCCCCATTATAAAAAGGTTGTTGTCTTACCCAATCCTGCAAAAACAAGCCGTCTGCACGTTCGTTTAGGTAGGGAATACAGTCACCGCTGCTTTTACCACGACCTCTGCAATGTTGGAATACAAGGGCATAACCGCTATTTACCCAAGCGGCATTATCGGTAATTATTCTTTTACAAATGTCTTCTTCGTTTAGGTTTTCATCATCATCAACATAAGGTGTACGCATTATTACGGTTGGAAAGGTACCGCTTTTTTGAGGTAAGCAAATTATGGTAAAAAAGTCTGCATTATTAAAGTTTAAATATTCAAAATAAACCTTTTGGTTGTTCATATAAATCTCCTTATTTTAATTATTGTAAGATGTCAGTGTTTCATAATAAAATTATACTATTTTTGGGAATTATTTGCAAGTATACTTTACTAACGTCTTACAGTAGGGGAGTACCCAAAGTGATTTTTAAATGCGCGGCTAAAAACATAGATAGAAGAAAAACCTAATTTTTCTGCCACATTGGATACGGTATCGTTTAGTAGCATTGTTTTTGCAAGCTGCATTCTTTTATTGTTACGGTAGGCTATAAGGCTTATATTGTAACGCTCTTTAAAACGTCGTTCTAAATAGTATTTACTGTAGTTAAATTGTTTTGCAATATCCTGTAGTGAAAACGCCATACCCTGACCTGCATCAATATAATCTTTAACCTGCTCTTCAATACTGTAAACTGCTTCGGCATTATTTTCAAGAGCATTTGGGAAGTTATCGGTTATAAGCATATCAATAAGCTGAATAAGCAACCCCTTTTGTGTTAATTCGCAACCCTTTGGTTGATTTATAATTGCGTAAAAAAACCGTAAAGCGGTGGTGGTATCTGAAAATGTGACAAAAGGCATTTGTGGGTATTCTTTAAAAAAATCTTTTCGTATTTTCTTTTGCTCTATGGTGGTAAGGTCGGATATATCCTTAAAGCATATGGGCACCTGTCTGCTATCGGGCATATCGGTTATATCAAAATGAATATGGGGTTGAGAAAGGTTGGTTTTTGTGACCGAAAAGCTGTGTGTCACACCCGGGCGAATAAGTACAAACTGACCTTTTGTGCAATTATAGTCACAACCGTTATAATTTAAAACAAATTCACCGTCTTCAATATATATCAGCTCGTAATCAAAGATAATTCGACTTGCAATTATTTTGCCCTTACTTAGAACCGATTGCATAGCAACGCGAATATAAGGATTGATTGAAGAAATATCTAACACGATTATATCCTCCGCAAGAAATGTTAAATTTAATGCTACTTATGTTATTTTAATTCTAAGTGTTTTTTGGTACATTGTCAATATAATAATCATTTGGAGGTATATAAATGTTAAATAATCTTACTACCAAAAAGAATATAACTACATTCTCTATATCGCCGGAAAATTTAACTGGTGAAAAGGGCAAAGGCGGTATGGCACTTGAGGGTAGCGCATCGGTTGCTTCTCGCGAGCTTGGTCAAGGCTGGAAGGTGAATCCCTATTTAGTGTTAGAGCCGGGAAAAACCACAGTGCTTGCCGACGTTAAAGGGCAGGGTGCCATAAAGCATATTTGGTTAACTGATAGCGCAAAAGCAGGTAGGCTTTTGATACTTCGTATTTACTTTGACGGATATGAAAATCCTGCGGTTGAAGCGCCGCTTTCGGATTTCTTCGCTAATGCCGAGCATACTGAATTCCGCCAGCTTTCAAGCCTTGCAATGTGTGTTAACCCATCAAGAGCGTTAAACTGCTATTTTGAGATGCCTTATTTTAAATCATTTAGAATAGAGGTTGAAAATATTGGCGCGGATGCGTGCAATATATATTATCAAATTGATTGCGAAGAAAAGGAGTTACCACCGGATACTCTTTATTTTCACGCACAGTTCCGCCGTGTGAATCCACTACCGTATAAAGAGCCTTACGTGATTTTGGATAATATTAAAGGTAACGGACATTACGTTGGTACCTATATGCATTGGGGCGTTAAGAATAACGGCTGGTGGGGAGAAGGCGAAATTAAGTTTTATATAGACGGCGATACCGATTTCCCAACCATTTGCGGTACAGGTACCGAAGATTATTTTTGCGGCGCTTATAACTTTGACGTTGCAGGTCAATATACAGAGTATACTACACCCTATGCTGGAATGTATAAGGTACGGGGTACCGACGGTATTTATCGCTCTCAACGATATTTTAATATGTACCGCTGGCATATTACCGACCC
>JBGVDY010000225.1:0-7404 GCA_045119585.1 Acutalibacteraceae bacterium
ATGAACTAAGTGATAATAAGGTATTTATAGATTTAAAGCACGGTGGATATAACAAAATTATAGAAAGCAAATTTATAAATGATTTCATAATCACTGTAAAAAAGCGCTTTGGTATTGAATGTAATTTAGAATTTACGGGTCAGCTTGAAGACGTTGAAATGGAAATTCCGTTACCTGAACCGCCAAAGCAGGTTGAACAAAAGCCCGTAAAGAAGCAAGAGAGTAAGGGCATTTCGTTTGAAAAACGCCAGGACAAGCCCCAAAACGGAATAGTTTACCTTGATAACCCGAAGCAGTTCTACGGCAGGCGTACAAATTTTGAAAATATAAGGTCTATGATTTCGGTATCGCCGGATGATAATGAGATATGCTGTTGGGGCGAAGTGTTCCAAAAAGAAGTTAGAACAATTAATACCAAGCGTGGCGAAAGCAATATTGTAAGCTTTTCTTTTTCGGACTATACAAACTCTATAAATTGTTCAATGTTTATGGACCCTAAGCGTATGGGAGATATTGCAGAGCTAAAGGACGGCGCATTTGTTCTAATAAACGGTTTTTATGAGTTTGACAACTATAAAAAAGACTTTATTTTAAAACCTAACGCTATTGCGCTTTTGCAAAGCTATAGTGAAACCGATGATTATGACGGTGAAAAACGTATAGAACTTCATTGCCATACCAATATGTCCGAAAAGGATGCGGTATGCTCGGCAGAAAGCATTATAAATCAAGCTTATAAATGGGGTCATAAGGCGGTTGCAATTACCGACCACGGTGTTGTACAGGCTTATCCTGCTGCTGCGGGAGCGGTTAAGTCAATTAGAAAATCAGGTGGCGATTTTAAGGTAATATACGGTATGGAAGGCTACTTTGTAGACGATACCGATATGGACGTTTCCGAAATGAATGCCAAACAAATTAAACGCTATCATCAAATTATTTTGGTTAAAGACCTTGTGGGTCTTAAAAATCTTTATAAATTGGTGTCTGACGCGCATATAAACAACTTTAAAGGACGCCCGTTAACTTTGAAAAGCAAGCTTAATGAATTGCGCGAAGGTCTTATAGTAGGCTCTGCTTGTGAAGCGGGTGAATTGTTCCAAGCAATTTTAGAAAACAAGCCTGAAGAAGAACTACTCCGTATTGCCGATTATTACGATTATCTTGAAATTCAGCCAATAGGTAATAACTACTTTATGGTTAGAGAGTCGGGATTACCTGATAAAAAGGATAAAAAAGGTAACGTTATTCCCAATAGATTCCGTAACATTACAAATGAAGAAATTCTTAAAAATTTCAATCGCAAAATAGTAGAAATAGCTGATAAATTAGGCAAACCTGTAGTCGCTACGGGTGACGTTCACTTCCTTAAAAAGAGTGACGATATTATCCGTAAAATTCTTATGGCGGGTCAAGGTTATGAAGCGGACGATTTTGATTATCAAGCACCGCTTTACTTTAAAACCACTAATGAAATGCTTGAGGATTTTTCATATTTTGGCGAGCGTGCGAAAGAATTTGTTATAGATAATCCGCAAAAAATTGCCGATATGGTAAGCGGTGACGTTATCCCCGTGCCGGATGGCAACTATCCGCCTGTAATTGAAGGCTCTGACGATTTGCTACGTCAAATTTGTTGGGACAACGCTCACAAAAAGTACGGCGAAGAAGTTCCTGAAATTGTTACAAAGCGACTTGAAAAAGAACTTAATTCAATTATTAATAACGGTTTTTCTATAATGTATATTTCGGCTCAAAAGCTTGTGGCTTATAGTGAAGAAAACGGTTATTTGGTTGGCTCTCGTGGTTCGGTAGGTTCTTCATTTGTAGCAACAATGGCGGGTATTTCGGAAGTTAACCCCTTAGCACCGCACTATGTTTGCCCTAACTGTCAATATAGCGAATTCTTTACAAAGGGTGAAGTTGGCTCTGGCTTTGACTTGCCCGAAAAGAACTGCCCACACTGTAACACTCCGCTAAACCGTGACGGTCACGATATTCCTTTTGAAACGTTCTTGGGCTTTAAGGGCGATAAGGTACCTGATATAGACCTTAACTTCTCGGATATTTTCCAAACTGAAGTACAAAAATATACCGAAACGCTTTTCGGTAGCGAAAACGTGTTTAAAGCGGGTACAATTTCTACCGTCGCTGAGAAAACTGCATTTGGTTTTGCAAAAGCTTATGCCGAAAAGAAGGGCATTACTTTAAGCCAGGCAGAGTTATCACGTTTGGCATCTTTGGTTGAAAAGTCTAAGATTAAAACAACAACGGGTCAGCACCCTGCGGGTATGATTGTTGTTCCTAATACTAATACGATTTACGACTTTTGCCCGATACAACACCCTGCAAATAAGGCTGAATCGGGTGTTATTACCACACACTTTGACTTCCATTCTATTCACGATACAATATTAAAGCTTGACGAACTTGGTCACGTTGTGCCTACTACTTATAAGTACCTTGAAGAATATTCGGGTATACCTGTAAGTACGGTTTCAATGAGTGATGAAAAGGTCTATAGCCTTTTCACATCGCCAGAAGCGTTAGGTGTTACACCTGAAGATATTGACTCTAAAACAGGTACGTTTTGTATTCCTGAATTCGGCACAAAGTTTGTTCGAGATATGCTTGTAGACTGTAAGCCTAAAAACTTCTCCGACCTTTTGCAAATTTCGGGTCTTTCTCACGGTACCGACGTTTATCTTGGTAACGCTAAGGACCTTATTGATAACGGCACTTGTACTATTTCTGAAGTTATTGGTACGCGTGATAATATTATGGTGTACTTAATACATCAGGGAATGGAAGAAGGCAGAGCCTTTAAAATTACCGAAACGGTACGTAAAGGCCTGGTTGCAAAGGGTAAGGTTTCTAAGGAAGAATGGGGACAAATGGAAGACGATATGCGTGCTGTCGGCGTGCCAGAGTGGTATATTGGCAGTTGCTATAAGATAAAATATATGTTCCCTAAAGCTCATGCAGCGGCTTACGTTATAGGTGCTTTGCGTCTTGCTTGGTATAAGGTATATAAACCGCTTGAATTTTATTGTGCTTACTTTACCGCACGTCCCGAAGACGTAGACGTTCAAACCATTATGGGCGGTATAAGTGCTGTAAGAAGATATTTGCAGGATATTAAAAACAAGGGTAAGGATGCAACTCAAAAAGAACTTGACGTTTATGAAAATATGCTTATTTTCAATGAATTGATGTCAAGAGGAATTGAAGTTCTTCCAATAGATTTGGAAAAATCTCACGCTATGAAGTATCTGCCTGAAGACGGTAAAATGCGACTTCCTTTCGGCGCACTTTCGGGTGTAGGTGAAAAGGCGGCATACTCTATTTACGAAGCAGCTCAAAAGGGTGGCTTCGTATCAAAGGAAGATTTCCAAATAGAAGCAGGCGTTTCAAAAACAATTATTCAAAATCTTGCCGACCTTGGCGCGCTTGATTCACTTCCCGATACAAACCAAATATCTATGTTCTAAATCTAGGCAATAAAAAAATCCCACCAAAAGAATTTTCTTTTGGTGGGATTAATAATTTTTATAATTATTCACATTTACATATTTGATTTAAATACATCTGCCACTTCAGAAATGGTAATGTATGCGGTAGAATCGGTTTCGTGTACAATATCCTTCATTTTTGCGATTTGGAAGCGGTTAAGAACAAAATAAATAACGGTTTTTTGGGCACCCGAATAACCGCCTGTTGCCGAGATTTTTGTAGGAGATGTGCCAAATTCTTCAGCTAAAGCGTTTGAAACCTCATCGGGGCAAACGGTTATTATCATTGCCGCTTTCGAACGGTCAAGACCTTCGACTATAAAGTCGACGGTTTTAATTCCCGCTGCATAGGTTACTATAGAATAAAGCGGTAAAATCCAACTGTGAATAGCAATACCGCAGCAAACGTATAGAATTACGTTATATATCATAACAAATGAGCCAACCGTGATATTAAGCTTTTTAGCAAAAATTATTGCCATGACTTCAATACCGTCCATAGCTCCGCCAAAGCGTATAGCCATACCACTGCCGACACCTGATATAAGTCCGCCGAAAAGGGCGCATAAAAGTAGATCTTGACCTGCAAGCGGCGAAGCAAAGCTTACGTCTATGGGGAGAATATCGGTTATAAGCCACGCAGAGATTGAGTAAATACAAACGGTATAAATTGCATAAATCGTAAATTTTAGCCCTTGCTTTTTTAGCCCGTAAAGAAACAAGGGGACATTAAGTGCCACAAGAAATACAGAAAGGGTTAAATATTCGGGTGTTATTTGTGATAACAGCATAGATGTACCCGAAATACCGCTATCGTAAAGCTTTACGGGGGACAAAAACATTGTAACACCAATAGAGTTTATAATACCTGCAACAGTAAGCATCAAAAAGTTTACTATTTTAAATTTTTTCATTTGCGGTTCTCCAAAGGGATGTAATCTTTGTGTGGCTCTACCGCCATATATGCAGGACGGATAATCTTTCCTGCATTAAGAATTTCTTCAATGCGGTGTGCTGACCAACCCGAAATACGCGCTATTGCGAAAATTGGGGTAAATAATTCTCGTGGGAGACCTAGCATATCGTAAACAAAGCCGCTATAAAAGTCAACGTTAGCACTAACGCCTTTATACATTTTGCGTTGCTTTGAAATCAACTTAGGTGCAAGTTCTTCAACCTTTGAGTAAAGAGAAAATTCGTCTTTGAGTCCCTTTGCAGTTGAAAGCTTTTCAACATATCCTTTAAAGATTTGCGCACGCGGATCCGATACGGAGTAAATTGCGTGGCCGATACCATAAACAAGACCGGTTTTGTCAAAGGCTTGTTTGTTGACAATTTTATCTATATAATTAGATACTTCTTCATCATCTTTCCAATCTTTAACGTTTTTCTTTATATCTTCAAACATTGCAGCAACCTTTAGATTAGCACCGCCGTGCTTTGGTCCTTTTAAAGAACCTAATGCCGCTGCAATTGCCGAATAAGTATCAGTACCTGAAGAAGACACAACGTGCGTGGTAAAGGTTGAGTTATTACCGCCGCCGTGCTCTGCGTGGAGCACTAGTGCCATATCTAAAACCTTAGCTTCAAGCTCGGTATAATTTCCGTCAATGCGGAGCAAATAGAGTATATTTTCTGCGGTTGATAAGTCGCACCTCGGTTCGTGAATAAAAAAGCTATCGCTTTTCTTCCAGTGGTAGTTGTGTGCATTATAGCTGTAAACCGCTAAGGCAGGGAAGCGCGCAATAAGTTGCAAGCTTTGTTTAATAAGGTTGGGTATAGATGTGTCATCGGCTTTGCGGTCATAAGAATAAAGCGTTAAAACACTACGCGCTAAGGAATTCATTAAATCCGAAGATGGCGCTTTCATTATAACGTCACGCACAAAATTATCAGGTAAGGTTCTCATTGCGCCTAAGTTATTTTTAAATTCTTCCAGTTGCTCCTTATTTGGCAAACTGCCGAATAAAAGTAGGTAGGTGACCTCTTCAAAACCAAATCGGTTTTGGGAAGTAAAGCCATCGACAATGTTTTTTATGTTATAACCGCGGTAATATAATTCACCGGGACAAAAAATCTCTTTACCGTCTACTGTTTTTCTTGAAATAACATCCGAGATTTCGGTAAGACCTGTTAAAACACCGCGGCCATCTAAGTCACGAAGACCTCTAAATACCTTATGTTTTATGTTAAGTTCGGGGTCGATTTTACAGTTATCCAAACAAATTGATGTGTATTTTTCAATTAGTGAGTCAAGGTTTATATTTTTATTTTCCATTTTTCATCTTCTTTCTTTTATTTATATTAAAACATATTTATTAACAGTGTATAAATAGAATTTTAAACTTTTATAATCGCTTGTGTATATTCTGCACCGCAGTCTTTTGGCGTTTTAAAGGAAAGTCCATAAAGGTCGGTGGCACGGCACTCAGTTTCAAACATATATTTAGCGTTATCACTCAAATTTTCAATTTCGCTAACTCTTAGCACAATAGGAATAGGGGATATATTCTTAGCTTTTTTTAATATGCTTTCGCCGTCCTTATTAAACCCTAAAACCCTTACGTAAGGCGGTATTTTCAAAAACAAACGATTATCCATTTCCAAATAAGCAGAAAGCACCAAACGGCGTATACGCGCCAAAGTATAACGCTTAACCTTTATATTAGAGTAAAGCTCCTCCAAGCTTTTGGCAGTTTTTATAGCAGAATATAGCTTGTTTTCTACACCCTCGCTTAAATCGGGAAGTGTTTTAAAAAAGCTTTGCGGTTTAGCGCGTAGGGAAGACAAAATCGCGGTGCTAAGTCTTTCGGTATCTGAATAATCGCTGTTTTCATAAAGCGAAAAAACTTCGTTTGGAATAAAGTTTTTACATTCCTCTATTTTCCCTTGTTTTATTTTTTCCCTTAAAGCAGAAGCACTTGCAAATTCATCCACGAAAATATCGCTGTCGTGCATAGCACCAAGCCTTTTTACAGTTTTAAATGCCATATTAGCATTTATGTTCTTAGCGGCTATTATATATTCTATCCCCAAATTATTATTTGCGCCGTTTAGTATATCCTTTGGCGCACCACATTCTTCGGCGGCAAGCTGACGCGCTTTTGCAAAGGTGATACCCTGTTGCAAATATTCGGGCAGTTTTTCCTGAAATTTTGAAGATTTTAAAATTTCGGCAGTTTTTATAAGGCTGTCTACGTCGCCACATTCACTGCCGAACATTAAAGTATCGCACCCGAGTGCTAAAAGCGATGAAACGCCACCTAAGGCGAAGTTTTGCGAAGTGGACATAGAATAGCAAACGGGAAGTTCTACTACCAAATCCGCCCCGCACATTAGCGCCGCTTTTGCACGTATTTGCTTATCGTATATGGCGGTATCGCCACGCTGAACGAAGTTGCCGCTTACAGCGCAAACAACTTTACCGTATTTTTTAGCCTCATTTATTAGGTACTTATGACCTTTATGCAACGGATTAAACTCCGCAATTATGCCTATAATAGACAAATTATCACTTCTTTATAAAAAAACTTGAAAAAACTGTTATAATGTAGTATTATATTATCTGTATGATACCATATTTTAGTATTTAATTCAATGTTTTTTTGGAGGCAGTAAAAATGAAGATTTTTGTAGTAAATGCAGGTAGTTCATCTCTTAAGTATCAGCTTATTGATATGGAAAATGAAAGCGTACTTGCAAAAGGCTTGTGTGAACGTATTGGCGTTTCAGGTGCTATTACTCATAAAACACCTGATGGCAGAGTATACTCTGCAGAAACCGATATGCCTACTCATACCGAAGCTTTTAATGCAGTAGTTTATGCTCTTACAAAATCCGAAGCTAAGGTTATTGATTCTTTTGATGAAGTTTCAGCTATCGGTCACCGTAT
>JBGVDY010000226.1:0-2832 GCA_045119585.1 Acutalibacteraceae bacterium
TTTTCTTAACAGTAACACTTGTATCGTAACTACCTAAAGCCCAGATATTATTATCTTCCTTGAAACCTAGAACAACTTGTACTGTGTGTTCACCTGTTTTTTTGTTAGTAAGGTCAACTGCGGCATATACTTCTTTGACATCCAAATTATTAACCGCTCTTCTAGGACCGAAAATAACAATATTTTTAAGCTTATATCCCGAAGCTTTAAGATCACCATTCAAGTTTTTAAATGCGAACTTTGAAACATCAATCTTGCGGGGAATATAGTTATAAAGATTAAACTTAACCGTAAAATGCTCAATATTATCTAGTAGACGAACACCATCAGGTAGCGCAGCCGAAACATCAAAGCTGTTGTTTTGTCTGTCAACCTTAGAAATATCTATTGGTGAAAGACTGATATTTTTAATCTTATCAACAGTTTCAGGTGTACCAATAACTGTAACTGATTTAGTATTGATAGTGTAAGACAAAGTTGAAGTATCAAAGCCTTCGGGCAAATTAGAAAAATCAACCTTAACTGAAACAGTTTTCTTTTTAGAAATAGGAACTGTTACCTTAACTTTTGTAGCACTTAATGTTAAATTTTCGATAGGCAGTTCTTTACCGTTTTTATCGTAAAGTTTTATTGTTGCATCAAAAGTTTGGCTTGCAGAAAGAGTTTTGTTAACATTAGCAAATGCGACAACCGAATCAATCTTATTAAGTACTGTACGGGGACCTTGAATTGTTATTGTATCGCTCTCCGCACCGCTTACAACTGAATTTTCAGCGATAAGACCTTCACTTGCAGTAACGCCTTCCGCCAAAGCTTTCACGGTAAATTCTTTAGTATCAATGTAGTCGAAAGAAACCTTAACAGTAGAAGGTACAACTTTAAGCACTTCGTAGCCCTTGTTAGCATCAACAGGAAGTGCAACAACGTCTAAATCGTATTCACCGGGCGAATCAACCGCTGCCGCAGATGCATAGACGTTAAAGTTTTCACTTTTAAGAGAGTTTATAAGGTATGTTGGACCTCGTGCTATTACGGTGAATTTTTGTGAAGAAATATCACCTACCATACTCATACCGTTTTCCGAAGCAATAGTGTTGTCAAGGTTTACGTTTACCGACATATCCGCAAAGCTGCGATCAATAATCGGGTTTTCTTTAGTAACGATAACTAGCCAAATAATAAATGCTAATATTATAGAAATCGGAATAGTAAAACGTTTGTTGCCAAGCAACTTTTTCAAAGAAAAGGAGGATATAAATTTTGAAATTTTAGTCATTAATTTTCCTTCCTTTCTTCATCGGTATCAACAGATATAATATCATCATGTACTTTTCGTTTTTTTAACAGATTAATGTTCTTAATAGCAGAAATAATATTGTTTTTCTTATCAAGATTTTCATCAGCTATTAATAAACGTCGAAGTTCAGCACTTGCAGTAACAGAATTATAGTTACGTGTTATTTTACCGCTTTCAACAATTGAAATAATACCCGTTTCTTCTGAAACAACAAGCACAACAGCGTCAGAATTTTCACTCATACCGATAGCTGCTCTATGGCGAGTGCCAAGTTGTGCATTTAAATTATCATTTTGAGTAAGTGGTAAAATACAGCCTGCAGCTAAAACTCTACCATCACGGATAATCATTGCGCCGTCATGTAACGGAGATTTAGGGAAAAATATATTGTTTATAATTGATACAGAAACAGAAGCATCAATATGCGTACCGGTATTTACAATTTCACCTAACTGAGTTGTACGTTCAAAAACAATAAGCGCTCCTATTTTCTTTTCAGACATAAAGCCTGCCGCTTTGCCAATTTTGTCAATACTTTCTGAAATTAAGCTTTCATCATCAAAAAAACGGTCTCTTGAAAATTTAGTTTTACCAACGTTTTCAAGTATTCTTCTAAGCTCGGGTTGGAAAATAACAACTACAGCCAAAAGTACTGAGTTCATAACCTTAGAAAGCATCCACTGAACTGTTGCAAGATTCCACCAATCAGCAATAGCATAAACCACGAACAGAACAACAATACCCTTTACAAGCTGCCCTGCTCTTGAATCGCGTAAAAAACCTATCGCTTTATAAATAATAAAAGCAATAACCAATATATCTAAAATATCAAACACGCGAATGTGCGAAATAGCGTAAATTATCTGATTTATGGTTGCATAAATCGCGTTAAAAATACCACTCACTTTAAAATGCCTTCCGTTTCTTTGGATTCATATAATAAATATAATTATATTTATTTTTATTGTATCATACTTTAATCTTTCATTCAACACCTTTTTTGTTTATTTTTTATTATTCAAAATAGCAATAAGTTTTTCTATTTCTTGCTTATTATTAAATGCACTAAAGCTAACTCTACATGCACCCGTTTTCGGAGTACCAATCGCAGTATGTGCAATAGGCGCACAATGAATACCGGAACGAACTGCAACACCGTTAGAATTTAAAATTTCAGCCAACTTATAACTGTCAAGATTTCTTAAATTAAAAGGCAAAACCGCAACGTTTTCACCATATTTTGGTGGTTTCGTATAAAGAATAATATTATCCATAGAAGATAATTTTTTATATAGTTCTTCCAAAAGGAAAAAATCGTGTTTATATATTTTTTCAATTGTCAATTTTTCCACAAAATCTATACCGGCACCAAGCCCTAAAATAGCTGGTACGTTAAGCGTTCCGCTTTCAAAACCTTCGGGTAAATCTAAAGGTTGTAAAAAGTCATAAGAATCAGTACCTGTACCGCCTTCAATTATTGTATTTTTAAGTTGCTTTCTACAAATTAGTACACCTATACCCATTGGCGCATAAAG
>JBGVDY010000227.1:0-6284 GCA_045119585.1 Acutalibacteraceae bacterium
GTGCTTTACGTTGAAGGTAAAGATGAAGAAGAGGCTAAGGAAAGCGATTTACCTGAGATGACTACAGGTGATATTTTAAAGCTTAGAGACTTATCATCAAATCAACACTTTACTCAACCGCCTGCACGTTATACTGAGCCTACACTTATTAAAGCATTAGAAGAAAATGGTATTGGCAGACCTTCTACCTACGCACCGATTATTTCTAACATTATGAATAGGGATTACATTGAGAAAGAGAAAAAGACCTTTAAACCGTCAGAACTCGGTAAAGTAGTTTCTGATTTAATGGTTAAGTTCTTTGATAAAATTTTTGATGTTAAATTTACTGCAGGTCTCGAAGAAAAACTTGATAAAATTGGTGCAGGTCACCTTAATTGGACAAAAACCATTGCCGATTTTTATAAGGACTTTGATAACTATTACGGCAAGGCAGAAAAGAGTCTTACCGGTCAAAAGGTTAAAGTGCCGGATGTTGAAACAGACGTTATTTGCGAAAAATGCGGTAGAAAAATGGTTATAAAATCTAGCCGTTATGGTAAGTTCTTAGCTTGCCCCGGATATCCTGAATGTAAGAATACAAAGCCTGCACCCGAAGATGAAGTTACACAACCTTGTCCAAAGTGTGGGGCAAAGCTTGTTAAACGCCTTTCTAAAAAAGGTAAAAAGTTCTACGGCTGTTCTAACTATCCTAAGTGCGATTTTGCATCTCCCGGTATTCCGACAGGCGATGTATGTAAGGATTGCGGAAGTTATATTATAAACGGCATTCGTGGCAGAAAATACTGTATGAATTCCGAATGTCCTTCAAGGAAAACTCAAAAAAAGGAAAAATAGAATGGAAAAAATTACAGTTATAGGCGGCGGTCTTGCGGGTTGTGAAGCAGCTTTGCAAATTGCCAATAGGGGAATTAAGGTTGATTTAATCGAAATGAAGCCTCTTAAAAAGACTCCTGCCCATAAAAGTGATAATTTTGCCGAGCTTGTTTGTTCGAATTCTTTAAAGGCTTCTCGCATTGACTCTGCGGCAGGTCTTTTAAAGGAAGAAATGCGTCATTTTGGCTCGGTTTGTATGAAATCAGCTGAAACGTGTTCTGTTGCGGCAGGAGGCGCTTTGGCTGTTGACCGTGATATGTTTTCGGATTATATTACTAATGAAATAAAAAATCACAAAAACATTACGGTAAAAAATGAAATAGTAAAAGAAATTGATCCAGACAATATAACAGTTATGGCAACTGGTCCTTTAACAGATGGTGATTTGGCTGAAAGCATTGCAAAAATGTGTGATAGCGAAAACTTAAGTTTTTACGATGCCGCTGCACCTATAGTTACTAGAGAAAGTATTGATTTTGATTCGGCTTTTGAAGCTTCACGCTATGGAAAGGGTACAGATGATTATATAAACTGCCCGATGAATAAGGAAGAATATGAGCTTTTTCATAATGAACTTATAAATGCCGAGGGTGCTATTTTATCCGAATTTGATAAACCTGTTACTGTTTATGAGGGCTGTATGCCTATTGAAATTTTGGCAAAACGCGGTGAAGATTCTATACGTTTTGGTCCTTTGAAGCCTGTAGGTCTTCGCGACCCTAAAACAGGGCACAGACCTTGGGCAGTAGTTCAATTAAGGCGAGAAAATGCCGAGGGTACACTTTATAACCTTGTTGGTTTTCAAACTAATTTAAAATTTCCCGAACAAAAAAGGGTGTTTTCATTAATTCCTGCCCTTAAAAATGCCGAGTTTATGCGTTACGGTGTTATGCACCGCAATAGTTTTATAAATTCACCCAAGCTTTTAAATCCTGATTTATCACTTAAAAAGTATCCAAACGTATTTTTTGCGGGTCAGCTTTCAGGTGTTGAAGGGTATATGGAATCAGCGGCTTCTGGTATTATTGCGGGTATAAATGCTGTAAACCGATTAAAAGGTAATGAAATGGTGATATTACCCAAATTTACAATGATTGGCGCCTTGATAGGTTATATTACAGATGAAACTGTTGAAAATTTTCAACCTATGGGTGCTAATATCGGAATTTTACCAACTTTAGAAGAGAAAATTAAGGATAAAAGGGAACGCTATATGGCTTACGCAAAGCGTTCTATCGAATGGTTTAATAAGGAGTAGAAAAAATGCGTGTAGTTGTAGATGCTTTTGGCGGAGATAATGCGCCTATAGAAATTGTAAAGGGTGCTTCTATTGCTTCTTTAGAGCTTGAAACCGAAATCACATTGACAGGTGATAAGGATAAAATAGAACAGATTATTAAGGATAATAATTTAAAGTTTTACGGCGATTTAAAGCTTGTTCATACTACCGATGTTATTGATATGCATGACGACCCAACAACTCTTTTAAAAGCTCATAGTGAGTCATCTATGGCTTTAGCTTTTAAAGAACTAAGCAGCGATAATGCAGATGCATTTGTATCTGCAGGCTCTACAGGTGCTGTTGTTGTTGGCGGTACTCTTTTAGTTAAGAGAATTAAGGGTATAAAACGCCCTGCACTTGCAGGTATGATACCTTCTCCACAAGGACATTATATGCTTATGGATATGGGTGCTAATGCGGAATGTCGTCCCGAAATGCTTTGCCAGTTTGGTATAATGGCAAGCGCTTACTTGAAGGGTGTAGAAGGTAAAGAAAACCCAACAATAGGTCTTTTGAATATTGGTACCGAAGATACAAAGGGTACAGAACTTCAGAAAGAAGCATACAAGTTATTGAGTGAAGCCCCCATTAACTTTGTTGGAAACGTTGAATCACGTGAAATGCCTAAAGGTGTAGTTGATGCGGTTATTACTGATGGCTTTACCGGCAATATTGCTTTAAAACTTATTGAAGGTACTGCAATTACATTTTTTAGGCTTGTTAAAAACGCTTTATATAAAAGTCTTAAAAATAAGCTTGCAGCGTTGGTTATTAAAAAAGATTTATACTCATTAAAGAGTATGATGGATAGTAGTGAGGTAGGCGGTGCGCCACTTTTAGGTGTTAGAAAAACCGTTATTAAGGCTCACGGTAATTCTGATGCTAAGGCTATTAAAAATGCTATTAAGCAAGCGGTTGTATTTACAAAAACCGGTGTAATTGATAATATCACCGCAGCACTTTCAGATATTAAAGAGTAAGGATAATTTATAATGGAAGTTTTACAAAAAAAACTTGGTTACAAATTTAATAATATAGATTTACTCAAAAATTCTTTAGCTCATTCTTCTTATGCTAACGAAGTTAGAAATGGTGTTACTTCTAATGAGCGTTTGGAGTTTTTGGGGGATTCAGTTTTGTCAGTTATAGTGGCTGATTATCTTTATAAAAGCTTCAAGCAAATACCCGAAGGTGAACTTACAAAGCTTCGCGCTTCACTTGTTTGTGAAAATACACTTTGTGCGTTTTCGCGTTCTATAAATCTTGGTGAATTTTTAGCTTTAGGTAAAGGCGAAGAAAAGGGTGGGGGAAGAGAACGAGACTCTATTTTAGCCGATGCTTTTGAAGCGGTATTAGCAGCAATTTATCTTGATGGCGGTATGGATAAAGCGCGAGAATTTGTTATGCGCTTTATTTTGCCTGAACTTGAACACCATGACACCGAAGGCTTTAAGGATTATAAAACCGCTTTACAGGAGATTATACAACGTAATCCTGAAGAAAGCGTAACTTATATTCTAAAAAGCGAAAGCGGGCCTGACCATAATAAAGTTTTTGAAGTTGAAGTTCATTTAAATTCAAACGTTATTGGTGTGGGTAAAGGTAAAAACAAAAAGCGCGCTGAACAAATGGCTGCAAAGCAAGCGCTTGAGCTTATGGGTACAGAGATATGAGTGTAAAGCATTCGAATATTTCGATTTTTGTACCACATATTGGCTGTCCTAATAAGTGTAGTTTTTGTAATCAACGCTATATTACAGGTACTTGTAAAGCCCCAAATGCTGATGATGTTGAAAAGGCTGTTATTACGGCGGTTAAGTCCAAAAAATATGACCCCAAAACTACCGAGATTGCGTTTTTTGGCGGTAGCTTTACTGCTATTAATCGTAATTATATGATTTCTCTTTTGGAAGCGGCTTCTTCTTTTGTTAGAATAGGCCTTGTAAATGGTATAAGAATTTCTACAAGACCTGATGCCATTGATGATGACATTTTATTGCTTTTAAAAGAGTATAACGTAACTGCAATTGAACTTGGTGCACAGTCTTTTAATAATTACGTTTTGAAGATGAATAACCGTGGTCACACGTCACAAGATACCGAGAATGCTGCAAGACTTATAAGAAAGCATGGATTTGAATTAGGTCTTCAAATTATGACAGGTCTTTATGCTGATGATAATGAATCGCTTGAGCGTACTTCGAAAAAGGTTATTGAATTAAGACCTGATACTGTACGCATTTATCCGACTATAGTTTTACAGGATACTGATTTGGCAGCATTATATATTGACGGTGTTTATAAACCACAAACACTTTCTGAAGCAATTAAAATATGCTCTAAACTTTATTTAATGCTTTCTAAAGAAGGAATTAACGTAATAAGATTAGGTCTTCACGCAATTGAAGACGGTGCTTATATAGCAGGTCCTTGGCACCCTGCTTTTAGTGAGTTATGTCAATCGCAAATAATGCTTACAAAGGTACTAACGCACCTTTTTGATAAGGGTGAGTACGTAATCTACGTAGGTAAATCTGATGTTTCCAAAATGACGGGTCAAAGGAAATCAAACATTAAGTACTTAAAATCTCGTGGCTTTGATTGTAAGGTTAAAGTTGATGAAAGTTTGGGTGACTTAAAATTTAGAATAGAAAGGAAAGTGTTATAATTGCTACTTAGTTCTATCGAAATTCAAGGCTTTAAATCCTTTGCGGACAAGACTGTATTAAAATTCGGTAAGGGTATTACTGCGGTTGTAGGACCTAACGGAAGCGGTAAAAGTAATATATCCGATGCGGTGCGTTGGGTTTTGGGTGAGCAATCTACAAAAAGTCTTCGTGGTCAATCAATGGAAGACGTTATATTCAGTGGTACCGAATCACGACGTCCACACGGATATTGCGAAGTTACTTTAAATATAAATAACACCGACCGTTCTTTAAATTTTGATAATGATTTTGTTGCTATTACCCGTAGATACTACCGCTCTCACGAGAGTGAATATGCAATAAATAACGTATCGGTGCGTTTAAAGGATATTCACGAATTGTTTATGGATACCGGTCTTGGTAGAGATGGTTACTCCATGATAGGTCAAGGTAAAATTGATAATATTATTAGCTCAAAATCAGGTGAGCGTCGTGATATTTTTGAAGAAGCGGCAGGTATTTCAAAATACCGTTACCGCAAGCTTGAAGCCGAGCGTAAGCTTACTGCAGCGGAAGATAATTTACTAAGACTTCACGATATTGTTGATGAATTAGAAGCACGCGTTGGTCCGTTGGCTGAACAAAGCAAAAAAGCTGAAAAGTTTTTAGAACTTGCTGCCAAAAAGAAAGAACTTGAAATAGGTTTATGGCTTTATGCTTTAAATAATTCTAAGGAACTTCTACGTTCGCAAGAAAGCAAAATTGCTGCGGCTCAACTTTCATACCGTGAGATTGAAAAGTCTTTAGAAGAGTTTGACCGCAAAACAGAGCAAAATACTTCACTTTTTGCAAAGCTTACTTCAGATATTGAAGGTGAGCGTTTAAACATTTCTTCATTCAATGAAGAAATCGTTAAAGCAGAAGGTGTTATTACTGTATTACAAAATGATATTGCACATAATAATGAATCGATTAATCGCTTAAACGAAGAAAAGAATATGTTAGCGGTAACCGATAGTGCTGCTTTAGAAGAAATTGAAACTTTAAATGCTAACGTATTAAAAAAGCAGGATGAAAAATCTAAGCTTGAAGAAGAACTTCATGCTCTTGAATTACAATTATCTGAATTGCTTACCAATTCAGACAGTATTAGCAAAAAAATAGAAAACCAAATAAGAGAATTAAATGTTTTATCTGCAAAAAGTGCAGATAAACGTGTAGCACTTGTTACTGCAGAAACTTCAATCGAAGAATTAACTGCACGTGAAAATTCTTTGAAAGATATTATTGCTTCACGTGAGAAGGAAATTTCTTCATTGGATAATGAGTATAACGAAACTGATGCTATGCTCAAATCTATAGAAGAAAATACTGTAAGCATCGAAAATTCTATTAAAGGTTATGAATTACGCTTAAACGGAAAAAAAGAAACTGAGAATGCGCTTAAAGAAGAACTTGATCGTGCAAACCTTGATATT
>JBGVDY010000228.1:0-4024 GCA_045119585.1 Acutalibacteraceae bacterium
TTATTTTCAAAACTTGAAATTATTGCACCCGTAAAGGTTGAAGTAATCATAAGTAATAAAAGCCAAGGTATCCTAGACTTAAATGTAGAAAATACACTTGTTTTAAAATACGATTTGTCGGTTGGCAAAATAGCTGCCATTTTTTCAATATCTTCGGTTGCTTCTTCTTGCAATACGTCGATAGCATCGTCAACGGTTACAATACCTACAAGTCGATTTTCTTTATCAACAACGGGTAATTCCATAATATCGTATTTTTCAAAAAGTTTAGCAACTTCTTCTTTATCATCTAATGTATTGGCCGATATAATATTTTGGTCCATAATATCTTGCACTATAGTGTTCTTCGGATGCAATAATAAATCTTTAAGTGTGATAACACCTAATAGACGGCGATGAATACTTAAGACGTAACAGGTATTTACAGTTTCACTTTGAAGACCTACCTTACGGATTTTTTCAATAGCTTCATCAAGAGTCATGGTTCTCTTAAGGTCAATATACTCGGTAGTCATAATACTACCAGCCGAATCGTCAGGATAAGCTAATAACTCATTTATCATTTTACGCTTTTCAGGTGTGGTTTGCATTAATATACGTTTTGCAACGTTTGCAGGCATTTCTTCAAGAATGTCAACAGTATCATCCAAAAAAAGCTCATTAAATACGCCTTTAAGCTCGGTATCGCTTAGTTTTTCAATTAGCGCTTGTTGCATATCGCTATCCATATAACTAAATAGCTCCGCCGCTGATTCCTTAGGCAAAATACGAAAAACTAATGGCAAATCGTTTTCGGGGGCTTCTTCAAGCACTAAAGCAATATCCGCAGGGTTCATATCAATTAAAATTTCTCGAAGTCTTGTAAACTTTCTTTCTTCAATAAGACTTAAGACTTTGTTTTCCATTGTGCCTACCCCTTTCTTTTAGTGTACGCTAAAGTTAAGAAATAAAATTATCTCTGTTAGAGTTATAACAGAGATATTTTTTATAATTATACACTTATTTTGTTTTTTTGTCAATTTTTATATTAATTAAATGCGCAACGCCAGGTATACTTTCCCCTTGAAAAGAAGATGTAGGCGAAAGCAAAGCGCCAGTTGACATAAATAAAACATTGTTAAAATCACCGCTTTCGAAACGGTGCATTATAAACGAAGCAAGCACCGAAGCAGAACAACCACAACCTGAACCTCCTGCATGGGTATCCTGTTTATCACCATCAAAAATCAAATTTCCACAATCAGCGTGATGGCAACGAAGGTCATACCCTTCTTCAGCAATAAGGTCATACAAAAGTTGAGTTCCTACACTACCTAAATCACCCGTATATATAACGTTATAGTCAATTGGACCGGTTTTTGTATCCTTAAAAAACTTTACAAGGGTATCGCAAGCAGCCGGCGCCATTGCAGCACCCATATTATTAACGTCTGAGATATTATAATCTTTAATTTCACCAAAAGTTATTTTATCAATATAGGGTCCTTCACCCATTGATGAAAGTATCAAAGCACCACTGCCTGTTACTGTCCATTGAGCGGTTGGAGTACGTTGTGAGCCATAATTCAACGGAAAGCGGTATTGTCTTTCAGCTGAGCAAAAATGCGAAGAAGTAACCGCTATAGCATTATCAGCCGCACCACAATCAACAAAAATTGATGCTAATGCAGTTGATAATGACATTGTAGAACAAGCGCCATATAAACCCACAAAGGGTATTTCAAAGTTCTTAAGACCGAATGAACTACCTATACACTGATTTAAAAGGTCACCTGCAAAAATTTTATCTATATCTTCTTTTTTAAGTTTCGCCCTATCTAAAGCTATTTGTACAGCAGTATTTTGCAATTTACTTTCTGCTTTTTCAAAACTTTTTTCTTGAAAAAAACTATCGGTAATATATTTATCAAATTCGTGGCCTATTGGTCCTTCGTGCTCTTTTTTACCAACAATTGATCCGTAGCTTATAATACGTGGTTTATTTTCTAACTGTATTGTTCTTTTACCAATTTTTTTTGCCATAATTACACCTTCCTTAGTATAATTATGAGTAAATAAAATTAGTTTATCCCAAAACACGCATACAGTTTTTATAGCAAATTTTTTCAGATAAATTTATACCAAACTCTTTAATTAAAGCATCCACAAATATTTGCATTTCGCTACAATTTTTTAAAAACATTTCGCACTCAATGCCGTCATAATCGGTACCAATAGCAGCAACGTTTTCTCCACCAATTTTAATAAGATGTTTAAGGTGTATTATAATATCAGAAATTTTAGTTTTCTTTGTTCCGTTTAAAAACAAGGAATAAAAAGGAATACCAATAATACCGCCCGAATCAGCAATACTTTTAATTTGACAATCATATAAATTACGACTGTGATTAAAAAGTTCTCTGCAAGCAGAATGTGTTGCAATAATTGGCTTTTTTGAAAGTGATATAACATCATTAAATCCATTAAAACTCAAATGCGAAACGTCAACAAAAATATCTGTATAGTTTAATGCATCAACAACTTCTTTTCCAAACTGTTTAAGCGCAATTCTTTCATTAGTGTGTGGAAAACCCAAACAATTTTCTCCATTATGAATAAGACCTAAAATTTTTACTCTGCATTTTTGCAATTCACTTATTCGCGAAAGTTTGCCATTTAAAAGCTCAGCATTCTCAACCGTTAAAACCGCTGAAACTTTACTATTTTTGCTATTATTAATAATAGATTTAGCATCAATCGCTTTTTTTAAAATCTTGCTACTATTTACCATATTATCAAAAATCATATATTGATTTTTAAAATACGAATAGGCATCTTCACCGTTAATTTTTTGGGACGTATAAATAGCAAAGCATTGTGCTAAATATCTACCCAATTTTAGTCCATTATCGGTTATATGACCGTCATTTTCAGTAATGGTATAGTTATTCTTTTTAAGTTTTAATAATGTATCGCAATGAAGGTCGATAATATTCAAAAAATCACCAAACTTATTTAACCTTTACACGCATTATATGACCGCCTGAATAAATTGATGCAGTACCAACAAATTGCGGTATAATTGCAGGGGTACCATCGGGGTTTCCGCCTAATATTTCAAGTGTAAAATCGCTATGTTTATGACCTACAAATACGCCTTTTACAACATCGGCATTTTTGGTAATAAGATTATAAACAGTTTTGTTTGCTTCGCTACCCTTATCACCACAGCCTACGCCCGAGTGGAAATTTTTCGGGTAAGATGAAGGATCACCCACAAGTAAAGCCATTTCTTTTGTAACTTCGACTTCCTTTGGGTTATATGTACAAATAGGCTCATGGAAGAAGAAAAGCACTATGTAACCTTTCTCACGTGCAAGCTCGATATCGTGCTTTAAAGGTTCAATTTGATTTTCTGTAAACGTTCCGTGGCAGTTACTCATAACGATACAAAGAACCTTATCTTTTAAAAGCTTTGATGTATAGAAAATATCGTGTGGCCAAAAGCTTTGTAAAATTTCATAACGTGATTCCAAGGTAGAATCGTCATCTACTTTACCCTGCATACGTCTTGTTACATCATGACCGCCAATAGTTATTAATACTTCAGGATATTTTTCAAAAATTTCACGTTTTGTAAGTTCAATTGCTCCGTGAGTTAAATAGTCAATAGTATCACCGGCAACTACCATTTGGTCACAATCTCAAATTGTTTCAAGAACCAATGCCGCCTTAGGTACAGATTCACCACCTGCAAGCCAAATACGGTGTTCGTAAGAAGACATAACTGCAGGGTTTTTCTCTTCAAAATCCTGTTCGTTGCAATAATTATAATGAAGGTCACTAACAACACCGACCGTAACTTCGGTGCCAATACCTGCATCAATTACTATATCTCTTACATAAACACCATTCTCTGCTTCATAGATATGATGATTTATATCATCCTTAGTACCTACAATATCTTTTAGAAATCCTAAATCTTTCATTATAATCACCTTTATATAATTTTATTTCCCAAAACTAATATTAATTCCATCACCGT
>JBGVDY010000229.1:0-2402 GCA_045119585.1 Acutalibacteraceae bacterium
GAAAAATAGGCGGTATTTTAGCCGACGGAGCTGATATTGGTTGCGGTTGTGTAATAAATCCCGGTACTGTTATTGGTAGAGATACATCGGTTTATCCTTTGAATGCACTTCGTGGTGTGATTGATGGAGGATGTATTGTAAAATCTATGGATAACATTGTGAAAAGAAGATAATAGTGTAATAAATTTAAATCCTCGCGAATAAACTTTACTAAAAAGTTATGAAGCGAGGATTTTTTTATGGACAATAAGGCTTTGAAAACAGGTGTTTACTATAATGAAAATATTTTTAATGATACTTGCGAGCAACCTGTTGATGTAGACTTTACTTTACCCGATTACTGCCCTGATATTTCAAAAATATTTAAGTGCAAGGCAGTAACACGTATTACTTCAAAGAGTATAAACGGTAATAATATTACGGTAGACGGTAACGTCTTAATAACACTTTTATACTGCAATAACGAAAATGATTTATGTTCGTATGAGTATGCGTATCCGTTTAGTAAAATTAAGGAATTGCCGAACGATTGTGACGGTGCAAATTTAAAGGTATCGGCTAAATGTGAATATATAAACTGCCGAGCGGTGACAGGCAGAAAGGTAGATATACACGGTGCAGTTTCCTTAAAAATTTGTGTGTTTAAGCGTTGCTCTAACCAAATTGTATCGGATTATGATGATAAAAACGTTGAGCTTAAGCGTATGATAGCGCCTGCCACAGTACCTGTTGTTTACAGCGAAAAATACCTGGTTATTGAAGAAGAAATAAGCATTGGAAATACAGCGCCTGCGGTTATAAATATTTTAAGAACACAAGCCGCGCCGATTATTAGCGAATGTAAGATTATGAACGATAAGGCGGTAGCAAAAGGTGAAATGGCTTTAACTATACTTTATTGCGCCGAGGGTTTAAAAGCACCGCAGGTTTTAAAGACTAGGTTACCCTTTAGTCAAATTGTAGAAATGGCAGGTATAACCGAACTTTGCGAATGCGATATCAAGCCCGAAATTGCTACCTTAGAAGTAAAACCTTTTGCGGTTTTAGGTGGCGAATGCCGTAATTTTTCGGTTAATGCCAAACTGCTGTTAAAATGTGAAAGCTACTGTGTTAATGAAATTGCGGTTATTGAAGATGCGTTCTCTACAAAATATAAAACCGAGCTCACCAAAAAGCCGCTTACCTTTAACCGAATTTGCGATACGGTTAGCGAAAACTGCCATATTAAGAAAAACGTAGAGCTTTCGGAGAATATCGTTTCAGTTGTTGACGTATGGTGTGAGCTGCAGTCTAAAAAGGTGCGTTTTGAAAATGATAAAATTTGCCTAAACGCTACTATATTGGTATCCCTACTTGCTTGCGATGGGGAAGATAACGTCTTCTTTTACGAAAAGCCGTTGGAATTTGAATGGAGCCATACTACAAGCTGCAACTGTGAAAACCTTTCGTTTGACCCCGTAATAGAGATTAGTTCGGTAAGCTTTACAATACTCAATGCAAACTGTATTGAGCTTCGCGCCGAGTTAAGCGTTTCGGGAGCGGTTTATGAAAAGAACGAAGTTTTACTTATAACCGATATGGAGATTTTTACCGATGAGCCTTGTAAATGCAATAAAAAAGGCGGTTTGGTAGTATGCTTTAATTTAGAACGTGAATCGCTTTGGAGTATTGCACGAAAATACAACGCAAGTATAGAGGAGATTAAATCAATAAATGAGCTTGAAAACGAAAATATAAGCGGCAGAACAATGCTAATGGTGCCTATAAATTAGAAGAATCCCGAAAGGGATTTTTCTTTTTTGTGAATTTTTTAAAAATTTTTAAGGAAAATATATCCGTTTAGTTGTATAATAGATGTAAGAATATTCTATAGGAGGATTTTTAATGGATAACGGCGCAAGTAGCTACCGCCGTTTCCTTGATGGCGAAGAGAGTGCTTTTGACGAAATAATTAAGGAATTATTTGACAAGCTTGTTTTCTTTATTAACCGTTATGTACACGACCTTCATACCGCCGAAGACATTGCAATAGATGTATTTTCGGACCTTTTGGTAAATAAAAACAAATATAATTTTAAAGTTAGTTTAAAAACATATTTGTTTATGCTTGGAAGAAGCAGGGCGCTTAACTACATAAAACACCGAAAGGTAATTGATTTTGTAGCGCTTGAAAATGCTGAAAATAACACAGAAAATATTTCTTTAGAAGAAACAGTAATTTTTGAAGAGCGTAAGCGAGTTATAAATAATGCGCTTGCAAAGCTTACTGAAGATATGCGTGTTGCAGTGCATCTTGTGTATTTTGAAAGTTTATCCTACGAAGAAGCGGCAAGGGTTATGAAAAAAACTAAAAAACAAGTGGACAACCTTTTATATCGTGCAAAGGGCGAGCTTCGCATCAT
>JBGVDY010000230.1:0-1091 GCA_045119585.1 Acutalibacteraceae bacterium
AATTTGTTCAGTTAAAACGGCTCTAAATTGCTCTACAGCGCTATTAATATAATTATCCATTATTTATATCTCCTTGGTATAAGCAAGCAATCCACCGGCTTTTAAAATAGCTTTTTGTCTATCTGTAAATGAGCACTCTAAAACGTAAGCTTCGCCTGTTGTATCATTTTTAAGGATTATTTCTCCTTTTTCCATACCGTCAAATACGTTTGAAAGAGTTAAAGTATCATCCTGGTTTAGTTTATCGTAATCATCCGGATTCTTAAAAGTAAGTGGCATAATACCTGCGTTTATAAGATTTGCAACGTGAATACGGGCAAAGCTTTTTGTAATAACAACACGCACGCCTAAATACATTGGAACTAAAGCCGCGTGTTCACGAGAAGAACCCTGTCCATAGTTGCTACCGCCTACAATTATTGATTTTCCAAGCGCTTTTGCTCTTTCAGGGAAAGTTGTATCGCATACTCCAAAGCAGAACTGTGATAAATGCGGAATATTAGAACGATAAGGAAGTATTTTAGCGCCTGCAGGCATAATGTGGTCGGTTGTTATATTATCTCCAACTTTTAATGCCACCTTTGCAGTTAAAGTGTCTTCTTGAGGTAAGGATTCAGGGAATGGTTTTATGTTAGGACCACGAAGAATTTCTAATTTTTCTGCTTCTTGTTCGTTTGCAGGCTCAATAACTGCGCTATCGTCAATTTTAAAGGTTGTAGGCATTATAACTTCAGGCATTTCACCTAATAAGCGTGGGTCGGTAATTTCACCTGTTAAGGCAGCTGCTACCGCAGTTTCAGGTGAAACAAGATAAACACTCGCGTCAGCAGTACCGCTTCTACCAATAAAGTTTCGGTTAAACGTACGCAAAGATACACCTGCCGAGTTAGGCGAAAATCCCATACCAATACAAGGACCGCAAGCGCATTCAAGCAAACGTGCTCCGGAAGCTAATATATCGGTAAGTGCACCACATTCAGAAAGCATTGAAAGAACCTGCTTGGAACCCGGCGAAATAGATAAACTCACACTAGGGTCAATTGTTTTTCCTTTTAAAAGTGCTGCAACCTTTAACATATCTAAAAGCGAAG
>JBGVDY010000231.1:0-1526 GCA_045119585.1 Acutalibacteraceae bacterium
AACGTGCTTTAATAGGTTAGGAATACCTTTTTCTAAGGCTTCAAGATTCTCAGTGCCAAGTTCAGTTTTAGCAAGACCGCCGTGCATTTTTAGAGCACGAACAGTAGCAACTAAAACAACAGCAGATGGTGTAAGACCAGCCATTCTACACTTAATATCAAGGAATTTTTCAGCACCCAAATCTGCGCCAAAGCCTGCTTCTGTAATAGCATAATCAGCAAGGCTTAAAGCCATTTTTGTAGCGGTTACACTGTTGCAACCGTGAGCAATATTAGCAAAAGGTCCGCCATGGACTAAAGCAGGAGTACCTTCAAGAGTTTGTACTAAGTTTGGCTTGATAGCATCCTTAAGTAGTGCGGTCATAGCACCTTGTGCTTTTAATTGACCGCAAGTAACAGGCTTATCATCATAAGTGTAGCCTACGATGATTTTAGAAAGGCGTTCTTTAAGGTCGTCAATATCTTTAGAAAGACATAGAATAGCCATTATTTCGCTTGCTACGGTAATATCAAAACCATCTTCACGTGGAACACCGTTAACTTTACCACCTAGACCGTCAGTAACGTAGCGGAGTTGTCTGTCGTTCATATCAACACAGCGCTTCCAAGTAATTTTACGAACGTCAATACCTAAAGCGTTACCTTGATGGATATGGTTATCTAGCATAGCGGCTAAAAGATTGTTTGCAGCACCGATAGCATGGAAGTCGCCTGTGAAGTGAAGATTTATATCTTCCATTGGAACAACTTGTGCATATCCGCCACCTGCTGCACCGCCTTTAATACCGAAAACAGGACCTAAAGAAGGTTCTCTTAAAGCAACACAAACGTTTTCGCCAATTTTGCTTAATCCATCAGCTAGACCGATTGTAGTTGTTGTTTTGCCTTCACCTGCAGGGGTAGGGGTAATAGCTGTTACCAAAACAAGCTTACCTTGCTTTTTACTTTCTTTTTGTAGCGAAAGATCAATTTTAGCCTTGTAATTACCGTACTGCTCAAGATATTTTTGTGGAATACCTGCTTTGTCGGCAATTTCGGTAATGGGTTTCATTTTGCATTGTTGAGCAATTTCAATATCAGATAAATAAGCCATTTATATCACCTTACTTAAAGTATTTTACTGCAGATTCAAACATTTTAATGTCGTAATCGCCAATAACGTTTTTATATAGACCGTAGCCTTTACGTTCACTATGTCCCATCTTACCGAATACACGGCCGTCAGGAGAAGTAATGCCTTCAATAGCGTACATTGAATCATTTGGATTAAATTGTACCTTTGAAGTTGCGTTGCCATCTAAATCAACGTATTGGGTAGCAATTTGACCGTTTTGAGCTAACTTCATAATTAAATCATTATCTGCTAAGAAACGACCTTCACCGTGAGAAATCGGTACGTTGTAAATATCGCCAACGTTAGTAGCCGAAAGCCAAGGAGATTTATTAGAAGCAATACGTGTTCTAACAATTTTTGACTGATGGCGAGCAATTGTATTAAATGTAAGTGTTGGGCAGTTTTCATCGGTA
>JBGVDY010000232.1:0-1183 GCA_045119585.1 Acutalibacteraceae bacterium
AAGAATTTTAGCACTACTAATTATATTTATAATTTCACTAACAATTTGTGGATGTAAAAATACAAATATTGAAAAAACACCTATAAAAGTACACTTACCAACTGATAATAGTGTAAACGGTTATCGAGAAACTAATTCTAATAAAGAAGAAGGCTCTATAATACTTAACGAAACCACTGAAACATATCATTATTTTGGTAATAAAAATTCTAATAAATTTCATAAAGTTAGTTGTAGTGCATTTGATAACACAAAAGAAGAAAACAAAGTTTTCTATAAAACACGCGAAGAATTTGTTAAACATAATTATGTGCCTTGCAAAATGTGTAACCCATAAATATAAGACGGGCGGTCAGTTAAACTGACCGCCATTATTTAATGCATTAAAGATATGTTGATATAAAATTTAAATCAAAATAACCATAATGTTTAAGCTTAAAATCCTGAACTCCCTTAATTTTATCTTTTTTCAGTTCGATAAAATATACCGCTGTGTCATAATCTATTGTTGATGCTATGTCATATTCTGTTGTTAATTTTTTCTTTTCGGTTATTTTTTTAATCTTTCTTTCAATATGCATATAACATGTTAACTTACCGTCTGAACTGATTTTTTTCTCAACCTTCTTGCATTTAAAAGAATAGGTATAATTTTCATTATCAACTTCGGTGGTAAAATCAATGCAGTTATAATAAAGTGCATTCTTTTCAAAGAATTTTTTATTATATTTATCAAGCATTTCTAAAATTTCATCACCATTTTGCTTTTTAGCGTACTCTTCATCTCCGTTCCAAGGAGATCTTGAACCATAATAACCGCTTATGTCATAATATTTTTTAATAGATTTTTTAAGCGCTTTTAATTGGTCGTAGGTTTTAATAATATGTGGATCATCGTGTGTTTCGGGGTTACCATTTGTTTTACATAACTCAGGTTCGCAAGCATAAACTTTACTCTTATAACTGATTGTAGTATTTTTGAATTTTTTAACCTTAACCTTGCATTTAGCTTTAATTTTGCTGTTATTTTTTGAAGTAGCTGTAATAGTAACAGTACCGCTTTTTTTACCTGTTACCACACCGTTTTTATCAACAGTTGCGATTTTTTTATCGCTTGTTTTCCATTTTACCGAATCATCGGCAGTTTTTGGAGAAACTGACTTAACCTTTAATTTATATTTTT
>JBGVDY010000233.1:0-2788 GCA_045119585.1 Acutalibacteraceae bacterium
TGTACTTATTGGCGGTTCGGTAAATTCCAAATATCAGTTTACCTTTGGGTCGGATGCAACCTCTAATCTTAAAAATTATTATGCAGACAAACTTATTTTATCAGTTGACGGCATAGATTTTGACGGTGGTTTATCAACCTATTATAATGAAGAAGTTCAAGTGGACAGGCAAATGATTGAACAGTCAAGCGTTACAATAATTGCCGCAGACCGAAGCAAAATTGGACGTAATGCAATGGTAAAAATATCAAATCTTTCTGCTGCCGATTTTATCGTTACCACATACAAGCCTGATAAAACCGAGAATAATATATTTGGCGATAACGACATAACAGTTATAAACGCTAAATAAATCAAAAATTTTTTCATTCAAAAATTTCCTATTTCCACAAAAATTACCTTTAATAAAATTCTTCTATTTTCACAAGATAATATTGCAAACGCAAAAGAAAATTTTTGAAAATAGGAGTGAAAATACAATGGCTAAGAACGTAGTACCTGAGGCTAAAGAAGCTCTCAACCGTTTTAAGATGGAAGCAGCTAACGAAGTTGGCGTTAACTTAAAGCAGGGTTACAACGGTGACTTAACTTCTAAGCAAGCCGGTTCTATCGGCGGTCAGATGGTTAAGAAAATGATCGAATCTTACGAAAACAGCATGAAATAATTTTGTTTTATAAAATTTCGTATAAAACAAGGGCTGTCGCATGTAAATAAACAACATGCGACAGCCCATTTATATTTGTTTTATTTAAAGAATAACGGAAGTTTTTCAAGGAAAATGAAATCTGTACGATTTGCAGCATCACCTTCAGCCAAAACTGCACAAGCTGCTGCTTCAACGGCACCGGCTTTTTTAACAAGTTCTCTTACAGCATTTAGGGATTCACCTGTGCTTATAACGTCGTCAACAATAAGCACTCTTTTACCCTTAATCATCTCAACTTCAGATTCGCCTAAATAAAGCTTTTGTTCTTTGTCGGTAGTGATACTTTTAACAGTAACCGATAAAGAATTACGCATATAAACTTTTACGCCTTTACGGATGACTATATAAGGCTTTCCGCTTTGGCGTGCCATTTCGTAAGCTAATGGAATGCTTTTAGCTTCGGGGGTTATAATGTAGTCAAACTCAGGGGCTTTTTTAAGCAATTCTTCGCTTGCTTTAACCGTAATTTCAACATCACCAAAAAGTATAAAAGCAGCAATATCAAGTGAGTCGCTTACGGGGAATTTTTCTAGATTTCTCTCAACCCCAGCAATTTTCATATTATAATATTCAGCCATAGTAACAATTCTCCTTTAATTATCTAATACCATATTTTTCAATGATATAATCCATATCCTTGTCACCTCTACCCGAAAGGTTAATAAGAATAGAACCATGACGCATTTCCTTAGCAAGCTTTATTCCGTGTGCTACAGCATGCGCACTTTCAATAGCAGGAATAATACCTTCAAGACGAGCAAGCTTATAAAAAGCATCCACAGACTCTTCATCATCTACAACATCATATTTAACTCTACCCAAGTCACGCAAGAAAGCATGTTCGGGACCGGAAGAAGGATAATCAAGACCGCTTGCTACCGAATAAACCGGTGCAGGCTCGCCGTTAGCATCCTTAAGCATAATACTGTTAAAGCCGTGCATTATACCCTCTTCGCCATATTGTAGGCTTGCAGCGTGATCACCAAGCTTTGGACCTTTACCTAACGGTTCAACACCATAAATATCAACAGGGTCGTTTAAGAATCCCGAGAAGAAACCTGCGGCATTAGAACCACCGCCAACACAAGCGGTAATAACATCAGGCAAATGGCCTGTCATATCCAAAAATTGTTCTCTAGCTTCAATACCAACAACCTGTTGGAAGTCACGAACCATCATTGGGAAAGGATGCGGGCCCAAAACTGAACCTATGCAGTAAATGCAATCCTTATATTCTTTACTATATGCATCAAAGGCAGCATCTACTGCTTCCTTTAAGGTTTTTAGACCGTGGGTAACTTCTACTACGTTGGCGCCCAAAATCTTCATACGAGCAACGTTAGGAGCCTGTTTTTTAATATCAACAGAACCCATATAAATGTCGCACTCTAGGCCGAAATAAGCCGCTGCAGTAGCGAGAGCTACACCATGTTGACCTGCGCCTGTTTCAGCGATAATCTTCTTTTTGCCCATATATTTTGCAAGCAAGGCTTCACCCATACAGTGATTAAGCTTATGCGCACCACTATGGTTTAAATCTTCACGTTTTGCATAAAGTTGAACATTACCGAGTGAATTGCTCAATCTCTCTAAATGAGTGATAGGAGTAGGTCTGCCCTGAAACTCTTTACGTACACGACGAAGCTCATCAATAAATTTACGCGATTGGCAAATTGAGAAATATGCCTGTGTAATTTCTTCCATAGCAGCCTTTAATTTAGGCTCAATATAACATCCGCCATAACGGCCAAAATAACCCTTATCGTCGGGATAGTGTTTAAAATAAGTATCAAAATCTACATTGTTAAAAATCATAATAATTTACCTTTCAATAATTAATAAAAAAATTTTAAAAATTCTTGAAATTCACCATCGTTTAACTAATAAAAACATTTTTATTGCACCTCAATATAAAAAGTCTTGCCCCATTCGGGACAAGACTTTAATAAATCCTGCGGTACCACCCGAGTTGCTGAAATCAGCCTCTCTGCCTTACACGTAATATGTAAGCCGATTTGGTAACGGGGTCGGTTCCCCGTCGACTACTACTAACGAAAATACGCTTTCGGTCGCCCTCATAA
>JBGVDY010000234.1:0-5718 GCA_045119585.1 Acutalibacteraceae bacterium
CTAAAATTTACGGTTCACCCGAAAACTATGCTGAAAATGACACTTGGCAGGAGGTTGAACCAAATATTTGGAAAATTGATTTCCCGTATCCAAACGCCAACGGTTTAGTTATAGACCATAGCCGTATTGTAGGGGTTTTAAAACTTTCTACCGAAAAAATGCGTGAAAACGGTGACTATTTTCACGATGTAGAAAACAATGTATTTTATCTTTACCTTGATGAAGGCAAACCAAATGAAGTATTAACCGATGTTGAAATTATGCCTTCATTTACACTTCTTCACGGTGCACGTGGCGGCAAGGACCTGATTATAGATAATCTTTGCCTAAAATATACGTCAAGCTTTGCTTTTTCGGCATCGCTTTTTAAAGGCAACATGAAGTTTACAAACTGCGAATCAGGATTTATTGGCGGTAAATGGGTTCGTGCAATAGGCGGCAACCGCTACGGCAACGCTGTTGAATTTTGGCTTGGCGCCGAAAATATAACAATTGAAAACAACTGGTTCTACCAAACCTATGACTCTGCAGTAAGTTGGCAAGGCAATTTAGCAGGATTCGCTTATACAAACATAAGCTTTTCCAAAAATCTTTTTGAGTATAATAACTGCGATATTGAATTCTTTAGCCGTGGTGGTCCACTTCATAATTTTGTTATGGCAGATAATATAATGCGCTTTACAAGTATGGGTTGGGGTAGCCGTACCTTTGACGGCGGTTACCGCGGTATTGAAGGCTGCGTACGCGCCAGCACCGATAATAGACAAGAGCCAATGGACGTTAAGGAAAATTATTTTACAAATAATATTCTTGACTGCCCTGCACGACAAACTATTAACTGGAACATACTCCCCGAGCAACGCAAAGAAATTCACGCTTCGGGTACAAAGCTTTATATTAAAGGTAAATACCGTACCCTTATCCCCTGTTTGCAGGGTCTTCAGTACGACTTAGACACTGAAGCTCACGACCGACGTTTTGCTTGCAACTATGAAGAACTTGTAAAAGAGTTCACCCGCTTTGAAGAAGGCGCAGATATTTATTGGGAAGATTAACCGAAAGGATCCTATATTATGAAAAGTGAGTTTATTAAAAATTTGGATTTTGCCTTAGATGCCGCTACCGCAAAACAGCGCGCCAATTCCTATGATACTGCAGTTGGCTTTTTCGAAAAGGAAGCTGACGAACTGCGTGAAAAAATACTTAACACCCCTAATACCGAAGAGCTTTACGAAATTAAAGGTACTAAATACTACGTTTCAGTAGACGGTGACGATAATAACGACGGTCTTTCACCCGAAAGCGCTATTAAAAGCTTAAATGCTATTAATAATTTGCCCTTGACCGAAGGTGATGCTGTACTTTTTAAACGTAATGATACCTTCCGTTTTGGAGATTCTGTTATACTCAAAAACGGTGTTACCTACGGCTCTTTTGGCGTTGGTTCTAAGCCGAAAATTTACGGTTCACCCGAAAACTATGCCGAAAATGACACTTGGCAAGAAGTAGCCCCTAATGTTTGGAAAATTGATTTTAGTTACCCCTGTGTTTGCGGCTGCGTTATAGACCATAGCCGTATTGTAGGGGTTTTAAAGCTCTATACAATAGACAACCTTAAAGAGAACGGTGACTATTGGCACGACGTAGAAAACAATGTTTTCTATCTTTATTTAGATGAAGGCAAGCCAAATGAAGTATTAACCGATATTGAAATAATGCCAACTCTCTCACTTTTAAAAAGTGAGCGCGGTGAAGATTTGATTATTGATAACCTTTGCTTAAAATACGCTGCAGGCTTTGGCTTTTCGGCGGTACTTTTTAAAAGTAATCTTATGCTTACCAACTGCGAGTTTGGTTTCTTAGGCGGACTTTGGGTAGGCGGTAAAATTGACTACTACCGTTTTGGCAACGCTGTAGAATTTTGGATTGGCGCCAAGGATGTTAAGATTGATAACAACTGGTTCTACCAGACTTATGACTCGGCACTTACCTGGCAGGGTAATCAAACCAACAGCGTTTATAAAAACATATATTATACAAATAACCTTTTTGAATACAATAACTGCGATATCGAGTTCTTTAGCCCCACTAACCCCGATGCTCCGCTTGAAAATTATGTAATGGCTAATAATATTATGCGCTTTACCAGTATGGGTTGGGGTACTCGCACTTTCGACGGTGCTATTCGCGGTATCGAAGGTTGTATTCGTGCTTCTACTGACGATAAGAGAGCCACTTGGCAGATTAAAGACACTTACTTTACTGACAATATTTTGGACTGTCCTGCCCGCCAGACTATTAACTGGAACATTATCCCCGAACAAAGGAAAGGAATTCACGCTTCGGGTACAAAGCTTTATATTAAAGGAAAATACCGTACCCTTATCCCTTGTTTACAAGGTCTTCAAACCGATATCGAAAAGCAACCGCACGACTACCGTTTTGCTTGCAACTATGAAGAACTTGTAGAAATGTTCCCACTCTTTGAAGAAGGTGCAGATATTTATTGGGAAGACTAATTATATACATTATTTTAAGGATGTGTTTAATATCAAAGGGAACATTTTTATAGCTATACTTTGTTTACTTTTGTCCTTTTTGCTTATTGGTTGCTCTTCTTCTCCGAAACTCCCAAAGCGAACAGAAGCCACACCCCAAAATATAGATACTTCAACCGACGCTACGGTTGCAAAGCTACGCGCGAACTGTGCTTTTTTGGTTGAAGGCTACTGCGAAAAAGAAGCCGATGAACTACGTGCCAAAATCTTAAATAGTCCCAATACGGAAGAGCTTTATGAAATTAAAGGCACTAAATATTATATATCTGAAGACGGCGACGACCGCAACGATGGTCTAAGCCCCGAAACCGCAATAAAAACCTTAAATCGTTTAATGGAAATTTACATTGTAGAAGGTGATGCCGTTTTATTTAAGCGCGGAGACACCTTCCGCTTAGGGCACTCTTTAAATACACATAGCGGCGTAACTTATGGTTCTTACGGCGAGGGTACAAAGCCTAAAATATACGGCTCACTTGAAAATTATGCAAAAAGCGATAAATGGGAAGCCGTAAACAAAAACGTATGGAAAATACCGCTTGATTATGATGAAGCATGCGGTCTTGTTATAAATCACAGCGAAATTATCGGTGTAAAAAAACAGGCAGTATAAAAAAGCTTAAAAATAACGGTGACTATTTACACGATACCGATGCGGGTATATTCTATTTGTATTGTGATAAAGGCAATCCAAAGGATAGCTATTACGATATAGAAATTATGCCCAGTGTAAACATTATTTCGGCAGATACAGGTAGTCGAATGGTTACCATTGATAACCTTTGCCTTAAATATTCATCAGGGTTTGGCATACATGCTGTTGGTGCTTGGGACTTTACTGTAACTAACTGTGAATTTGGCTTTTTGGGTGGCAGGTACACCTCAAACAATAAGCTTCGCTACGGAAACGCTGTGGAATTTTGGAACGGCGGTACTAATATTAAGGTAGAAAACAACTGGTTCTACCAAACCTACGATTCGGCACTTACTTGGCAAGGTGATAACCAAAAGGAATATTTTAATATATCTTTTTCTAATAATTTGTTCGAGTACAACAACGCCGATATCGAATTTTTTTGTAAAGATGCTGCCCCACTCGAAAACTTCACTATAAAAAACAATATTATGCGTTTTACAAGTATGGGCTGGGGTACCAGAAAAAATGATGGCGGCATTCGCGGAATAGAAGGCTGTATTCGCGGTGTTACGGGTTCACACCCGAGAAATCCCTCTATGACTGTTAAAAACGTTCAATTCACTAATAACACTATTGATTGCCCCGCAAGGCAAATAATTAATTGGAGCTGGGAACCCGAACACAGTGAAGAAATCCACACAAGCGGCACAAAACTTTATATAAAAGACAGCTACCGCACAAAGAAACTCTGCTTACAAGGTCTTCAAACCCAAAAAGGTCAGTCCTATTATAAAAGCTCTGCTACCAACCTTGAAAGTTTAAAAGCCGATTTTCAAATTTTTGAAAAAGACGCTCAAATTTATTGGGATAAATAATTCGTTTATAAACAAAATAAAAACATGCACTATAAAGACACCTATACTATTGAACAAGGTGACTTTATAGTGCTTTTTTAATACTAAAACAACTTGACAATAATATATTAATTGTGCTATATTTATAATAAAGTAATACAAATATAACAGGAGTTAGATATGTCAAATTTTGCACCTGCCGCAGAATCAGCTACAAAAGTAATTAAATTCCTTGCCGAATGCGAGCAAGAAACAGGCATTTCTGAAATAAGCAGAGGTACTGAAATTAATAAGAATATGGTTTTCCGCATTTTAAATTCTTTGGAAAAAGAAGGTTGGGTTTATTGCAACGAACAAAAGTACAGTTTAACCCTTTTACCCTTTAAATTGGCATCTAAAGCAATATCCCGATTAACCCCAAGTACTACAGCATTACCTATTTTGTACGATTTACATAACCAAATCGGTGAAAGCACCTATTTTGGTGTTTTAAAGGACGACAAGGTTTTATACCTTCAACATCTTGATGGGGTAAAAGCTGTACGTGTTGCGGGTAGAACAGGCGGCGAATACGAGCTTTATTGTTCGGCACCGGGTAAGGTGTTGTTGGCTTTTGCAGATGAAGCTTTTATTGAAGAATACACTTCAAGAGAGCACGAAAAGCGCACCGCTAATACAATAACTTCAAAGGATGCACTTAAAAAAGAACTGGAAAATATAAGAAAATGCGGCTATGCGCTTGATCGCGAAGAATTCGGTAACGGTATTTCCTGTGTTGCTGCACCTGTTTTTGACTATACAGGCAAGGTAGTTGGAGCAATTGGTTGCTCAGCATTTACACTTAACAATAATTGGCAAAAAACAACTGAACAAATGCTACCGTTTGTAAAAAAAGCGGCAATAGAAATTTCAAACCGTCTAGGCGGAGTAAAATAAAGGAGAACTATTATGACTGTAAAAGAGTTTAATAAAATTTTCGACCACACAATTCTAAAACCGCCCACAACCGAAACCGAGCTAAAGAAGGTCTGCGACGAGGCAATTAAATATGGGTTTTGTTCGGTAGCGGTCAATACCGGTATGGTAGCAAGCTGTGCTGAGTTTTTAAAAGGCAGTGATGTTTTAGTTGATGCTGCAGTAGGTTTTCCACTTGGCATAACCACTATCGCTTGCAAGGTTTTTGAAACTGAAGAAGCAATCAAAAATGGCGCCGGAGAAATAGACTACGTTATAAACATCGGCAAACTTAAACAAGGCGATTTAGACTATATAAAGAAAGAAATGGAAGCAATTGTTGCTGTTTGCCGTTCAAATAAAGTTACCTCAAAGGTTATTTTTGAAAACTGCTATTTAACTGATCAAGAAAAAATTGCAGTTTGTAAAATAGCTAATACAGTAAAACCTGATTACATAAAAACTTCGACAGGCTTCGGTCCTTCATCAGCAACGGTAGAAGACGTAAAACTTATGCGTGAAAATACTGATTCGCAAATTAAGGTGAAAGCTGCCGGAGGTGTAAGAAATTTAGAAAGCTGTATAGCAATGTTAAAAGCCGGTGCCGAACGTATTGGTTGCAGTAATAGCTCTGCTATTGCAGATGAATATAAAAACAATTAAAGGAGAAAATTATGAAAAGTTACGTAGTATGTGAAGACCAAAGTTGTAAAAT
>JBGVDY010000235.1:0-1222 GCA_045119585.1 Acutalibacteraceae bacterium
CTTCCATATCAATAGGAGCGCTTGGAATAGGCTCTGAAGCGGTGTCGTTAAACTCGGGACGGCCAAAAAAATCGCTACCGGTTTGTGAGTAAGTGGAAGATGTATCGGGAGTGGTTGTACTTTCGGTGTTACTGTCGGTACTGCTATTAGTATTGCCGGTGGAAGTACTTTCAGTGGTGCTTGAGTTATTGATGATTATTGACGTTACAATACTATTATTGGCAGTAGAGCTTTCTTCGGTTTTAGAGTCGGCAGATTCTTTTTTGCCACAACCGACAGCTAGCAAGCCTATTAAAATTATAAGCGTTAATGTTAGTAATGTTTTTAAAACTTTTTTCATTTTATTTACCCTTTGATTAACTAATAACATCGTCACGCAAATCAAAGGCGTGCTTTCTCATTTTAGTTACCTTTACAGGGGGAATAGTATCATAGCTTCTGCCGTAAACTGTTTTTAAAATACTGTCGTATTCGCAAGGAACAGGCATTTTATGACCTTCGAAATCAATATAAACAGGGTCACCATAAAAACCTCTTGGGAATACCTCTTTATAATACGGATAGTAGCTACAAAGGTTTACTAAATATTTTCTGTTACCCTTATAGAACTTCTTCATATTTTTAATAGCAAGCTTTTCAATAGAACGATTGCTTACAAAAGGCAAAATCAATTTAATTAGCCTACGGATAGGCATCTTTTTAGTTGATGTAGAATAGCCTGTTTTCATAAATAACATTCTTCTGCAAAGCTTTTGAGTCATACTTACAATGCAATATTTAAAGCCTGCGGGTCGGCTCCAATATTCGAGCGGAAAAATATCAACGTAAGGACCATTGCATCTTGAAAGCTTTGTTACCTTGTGCTGTATGTAGGGGGTTTGGCGTACTAACTGCATTTTAGCACCTAAAACCCAGTGGTTTGGATTGTTTTCAAGAGCATCAAAATTAAGTTCGGGCGGAACAAGACCTTCTTCAGCAAGCTTTACAAGTTTATCATAATCTGCGCGTGGCATTGCAATATCAATATCGTCATCCCACGGAATAAAGCCTTGATGTCTTACTGCACCTAAAAGTGTACCTTCTGTAAGATAGAAACGTAAATTGTGGCTTTCTAAAAATTCCTTAGTTAAAATTAAAGTTTCAAGGGTGTATTTTTGAAGACCCTTAACAAAGTTTGCACGTTCCTTTTTAGCTAAGTAGGAAGGATTATCAACAAAGCTTT
>JBGVDY010000236.1:0-4913 GCA_045119585.1 Acutalibacteraceae bacterium
TGCTACAACGGAAGGACTTGTTGCATAAAAAGCTGTAACCTTTTTATCGTCTTCTTCATTGAAAGCAGGGCTTAACGGAATATTAGCGCTTGTAATACAGTAGTTCATACCGTTAACAATTTCATCTTCGGTTGCCGGGAATGTACCAATAACTGTAGGTGTACCTTCTAAGTGATAGTTAGAATCGGTTTCAAATAAAATACCGTCGCCTACTTCTATTCCCCATTCTTCAAGGAATCCATACAAATTGTCAAGATACGGTGCTGCGGCATCTGCTATAAACACAAGACCTTTACCATACTTTTCACCGTTATCGAGAAAATCCGAGATGCACTTAATTTCATCTTCTATAAGGTCTTTATTAGGTGCTACTAAGAAAATTGCATCATATTCATCTGAAAGCTTGTTTACAATTTCATCATCTATAACGTCAACGTCATAGTTGTTGGTTTCTAAAAGCTTACGATAGTTGACTGATAAATCTTCCTTAGAATGCCCTGTCAAGAAAGCAACCTTCTTTTGATCATTGTTTACAACGTAAGCAATCGCGCTTGTTAAGGCAGTTTCTACGTTGTTACCCTGAACGGTAACCATAGTATATCCGTAATACTGCTGCATAGAGGTATCTTCGTGTAAATCATATATATCTTCATAGCCTACGATTTTATAACGCTCGGTACCGTCGAAAGTACAGCTTACAATAATATCGCCATAGTGAAGTTCTTCATTAGAGTAATTAGATAATATTTTCGAGAAGGATGAATCCTGAGTATCAATAAACTCTATTTCAATTTTGCTATTGTAGTTATTATACTTTTCAATTAAGTTTACTGTTTGCTCATAATAATCAGAAAAATCGCCCGAATTGGAGCTAACGTTATATTCTTGCGCATAATAACTCATATAATTGCTATATTCTTCTTTTTTAGCGCAAACAGTTAGTTTTACTTCTTTGTCAATATTCTTAATAAACTTGATATTATCTTCGCTTATTGAGTGTACCTTGTCTGAAGTCATATCATAAACAAGCATAAAGCGATTAGATAAAGCCGAAAGAAGAATATTAAATACAATAATACCAACTAAAACAACCGCAGTAATTACAACCGCATAGCCACCACGCTTGAAAACTGCTTTGTTTTTAAAGTCAGGTAATTTAAAGTTAAATTTCTTTTTTGTCATGTTTTCTCCATTAAGTTGGGTTTCGGTATTTGTTATGTTCTTATCTTGCATTGTAAAATACCTCCTTTATGCCCATCTTCTCTTCTCAAGCGCACGTACACATAAGAATAAAAATGCCACGGTAATGCTTAAGAAGTAGAATACATCGGGTAAAGAGAAATACTCTTGCCCGAAGTTTGAATACATATTGATAAATGCCATTTTTTCAAATATCTTTGATATCCATTCAACTGTTATAATTTGTGAAAGCGAGGTCATATAAAGGGTTAAAAGGTTTATTACCAAGGTAAGTATTGCCGATACAACCGAGCTTTCAGTAAGGCAGGAAATAAACATACCAATTGCGATTAAGGCACTACCTAAAAGCAAGATACCTAAAAGCGCATATAGATAAGTAAATACGTTTACAGTAACATAGGTCATAATAATAATTTCAAAAATTATTGTAGGTGCAAAAGCTATTGCATAAACTGCAAACGCCGCAAGAAATTTACCCAAAACTACTGACGTAAGCTTTACAGGCGCAGTAAATAACGCTTGGTCAACCTTTTGACGACGGTCTTCACTCATAAGTCGCATTGTAAGTATTGGAAGTAAAAATACCGATACAGTAAGCATTTGAGAAATGACATATTCCACTTGCGGTGCACCGTATGAGAATATATCCCAAAAATTAAGACCTAAAAAGAAATAAAATGCCGCTAAAACAATATAGCCTATAGGAGTAGAAAAATAAGATTTAAATTCTCTTTTAAAAATTGCTAACATTATTCATTCTCCTCCTTTTCAGTTTCGGGTTCTATTTCAGTTTCATCCGGAAGTTCAGTTTCAATTTGGGATTCTGCATATCCTAATAATTTTCTTGATTCTTCATAGGTTTCAGCTTCGGTAAGTCTTAAGAATACCTGCTCAAGTGACAATTTATTAGAATTTAATGACAAAATTGTCTTACCTCTTGAAACCACACGTTCAAATACAGACTTGCGTATATCCGCATTTTCTTCAGGCTCGATAAGGAAGTCAAACGTTCCGCTTTCCTTACATCCCATAGACATAACCGATTTTACGCCCTTTACTGTTTTTAAAGCCTCAAGCATATCAGTTTCGCTGCCTTCAATTCTTGCAACTAATGCACGGTCATCTGAAAGCTTGTCAGACAAAGCTTCAGGTAAATCGTCTGCAATGATTCTACCCTTATTGATAATGATTACACGCTTACATACTGCCTGAATCTCTGACAAAATGTGAGATGAAAGAATAATAGTGTGGTTTTTGCCAAGGCGTGAAATCAAGTTTCTAATCTCGATAATCTGTTTTGGGTCAAGACCAACAGTAGGCTCGTCCAAAATAAGTATATCAGGGTTACCTATAAGCGCCTGTGCAAAGCCAACACGTTGGCGATAACCTTTAGAAAGATTCTTTATAAGACGGTTATCAACGTGATCAATTTTAATAAGCTTCATAATTTCGTCAATATGAGCTTTCTTCGGAAATTTAACCTTCTTTAAATCGTAAATAAAGTTAAGATATTCCCTAACCTTCATATCTATGTACAAAGGCGGAATTTCAGGCAAATAGCCAATGCGCTTTTTTGCCTCTTCAGGATTTTCCATAATATCAAATCCGTCTATTTTAACCTCGCCTTCACTTAAAGACAAATAACCGGTTAAAATATTCATTATAGTAGATTTACCTGCACCGTTAGGTCCCAAGAAACCTATTACCTCGCCTTTTTGGATGTTAAAATTAACATCACTTACAGCAAGGTGAGTTCCGTACCTTTTAGTAAGGCCTTTTACCTCTATCATATATAAACCTCCATAGTTCAATTAAAAATAGTATAACATATTTATAATATCATTTTTTTAATAGTTTGTAAATAAAAAAATAAAAAACAGCACCCACTTTTGTGAGTGCTGTAAATTTTGAAATAATAGTAATTATCTCTTTGAGAACTGGGGTGCACGACGTGCGCCTTTGAGACCGTATTTCTTTCTTTCTTTCATACGTGGGTCACGAGTTAAGAGACCTGCCTTCTTAAGTTGTGAACGGAGTTCACCGTCAAACTGAAGAAGTGCACGTGAAATACCGTGACGGATAGCACCGGCTTGACCGGTAACACCGCCGCCAGCAACACGGCAAACGATATCAAACTTATCAGCAGTACCTGTAAGATTTAAAGGCTGACGAACGATAAGTTTTAAGGTTTCAAGACCGAAGTAATCATCAATGTCTCTGTCATTGATAGTGATTTTACCGGTACCGTTGTAAACGCGAACACGAGCTACAGAAGACTTTCTTCTACCTGTGCCGTAAAAATAACTTTGTCCTTCAAACATTGTGCATTACTCCTTTCTTAAAATTCATAAACTTCAGGTTTCTGAGCTACTTGCTTGTAGTCAGCACCAGCGTATACGTGAAGTCTAGTGAGTGCCTTGCGACCGATAGTAGTATCGGGAACCATGCCTTTAACAGCAAGTTCCATAGCAAGCTCAGGACGGGTATTCATAAGGGTAGCATACTTAACTTCCTTAAGACCGCCAATATAGCCTGTATGACGACGATAAAACTTGTTTTGTAATTTGTTACCTGTTAAAACTGCCTTATCAGCATTGATAACTACAACGTGGTCACCGCAATCTACGTGAGGGGTGAACTCAGGCTTAACCTTACCGCGAAGTAAATCTGCAACCTTAACGGCTGTGCGGCCAAGGGGTTTGCCAGCAGCGTCGATAATATACCATTTACGCTGAATTTCAGCAGGTTTTGCCATAAATGTATTCATTTAAAAAACCTCCAAAAATTTGATAGTATGCAACTTCTTTTAGTTGCTCAGCCTGAATATAATACCACAACGCAAAACCCTTGTCAACACATTTTTTCAATTTTTTTAATTTACGCTTATCATTCTCTCGTTTTCTCTTGTTTTCTTCGATTTCCTCTTGTTTTCTCTTGTGCGATTTTAGATTTTTTGTCGACCAAATACGCTTTTTCTTGCTCTTATATTAATTTTATGTTATAATTTTTGTACTAAAAAAGAAAGACTAACTATTAAAAGTCAAGTCTAAAAATCAAAAAATGTTGTGAATTGTATGACGGTAAAAAAAGGCATAGCAAAGCAGACGTCAAAGACGCCGAATTTCAGATAATTAAAGAATTAAGCTTTGGCTATGTAAGGTTGTCCGGACTTTTGCAAAGCAAAAATAAGACGAACTAATTTCTTAGTAGCATGTGAAATTGCAACGTTGTAATGCTTGCCTTCAGAACGTTTCTTTGCAAGGTATTCCACAAAAACGGGATTCCAATTGCAAACATATTTTGTTGCATTGAAAAGGGCATATCTCAAATAACGAGAGCCACGTTTTTCCATATGAGCATAACAATTGTTGAGCTGACCAGATTGGTACGTAGATGGTGAGAGTCCTGCAAAGGCTAGGATTTTGTCAGGCGAATCAAAGTTGTTAAAATCACCAATCTCAGCAATGATCATCGCTCCCATCCGGAGACTAATACCCGGAATTGTTGTAATAGGAGAATCTATCTTATCCATTATCGCTTGAATTGCCGATTCAATTTCGGCAATCTCATCATTAAATTCTTTTATGAGATTAATAGTATGTTTTAGTTCCAATGCTTTGGCAGGCATATATGTTCCTATAGAATTACGAGCTGCTTCACGGATTTGAATAGCTTTATCTTTCGTATAACGACCTTTAGATGCAGTATAAAGC
>JBGVDY010000237.1:0-4894 GCA_045119585.1 Acutalibacteraceae bacterium
TATGGCTTCAAATTCTTCCAAAGCTTTGATAGCGGCAGGAATAACATTTTCACCAAGATTTCTAAGTTCGGCTTTATTACCGTCTTTATATGCTTTTTTAATATCAATCGACAAGTGCCAATTCATTTCAAGAAAGTCACCGCATTTTGCCTGTGTTTCAAACAAAATCCCGTAACGCTTACTGTCAACAGTTCTCAAAGTTTCAGCATCGCGGGCATACTTGCCTTCTAGGTCAAACTTCTTAAAGTTTGCATTTACAATGCCAATCATTGGATCATTGTAAAGAGCACTTCTTTCAAGGGTTGATGGACAACGACGGTCAAAGTCAAGCTCGTCACTCAAGCGTCCAAGCACATCAATCTTCATAAAGTCGTCATAGCTAATACCTAAAACTTCTTTGCTTCTTTTGTTAAGCTCGGCAATATCGGTTTTATCGTAAAGCCATTCGGCAGTATTTAAAATAGCAGGTAAAACGTTCATTATCGGACATTCGCCACCGTCATCACCAAAGGTGAAATCAAGTATAGCATCTATACCATATTTGAGCGCGTGTTCACAAGCATTTGGGCTTACGTGGTTAGAATAGTAGTTTTTAGGTGTAATACCGTGCCAACTCCAAGCACCGCAGCAATACCAGGTTTCGATACCTGACTCAGCGTGAATTTTACACATATTATCAATAATGTCGCTTTCTTCTGGGAGATAGTAATAATCCCAATATTCGAAGCCCAAATTCTTGGGTAACATATCAATAATTTCTTTAGAAATTGTGGCATCCTTCGACCAATAACCACCGCAAGTAAAGTATATAAGTATATCACTTGGAATGAATGGCTTAAAGCCGTATTTGGTACAAATATCGCAAACTTTAGTTAGGTGACGAATGAATAAATCCACCTTATCAACATGACCGTGTAGGTCAAGATATCTACCCCTACCCATACTATAAGCTTCGTCCATACCAATAAACAAAACATTATAATCCAAGATTTCGCGCATTGCTTTAATTTCATTTTCAATAAACTCGTATGTTTTAGGTTCGTCAGCCAAAAGTATACCGGGCTCGTCCCACATACCACCAAAGCAAGGCCAATCGCTTATAACCTTTAAATGACCGAGTGTTTGAATATGTAAAGAAAGCTCTTGACCGAAAAGCTTTGCAAACTCAACAAACTCTTTATACTCTTCTCTTGTATAAGCACCACGCTTGTGACCAAAATACGGGTATTCGGGCATTGTAAAGATATCTTCTACGTATAAAAGTATCATATTATAACCCATAGCGGCGGTGTTTATAATGTGTTCCTTAACTGACGGAACGTTTAATACACCGTTACGGCAAGAGTCAATCATAGTACCACGAATAGAAACCTTCGCCTTTTGCTCAATATTTTCGCCGGCAACTACTCGGTCTACGAAAGAGAAACCACGGTAAACCTCACAAAGCTCCGAATATTCTACAACAATTTTTTCGTCCGCTTTGTAAACACGAAGACAGTCGCTCTTTTTGAATTCAATTTCACCGTCAAATTTGATTTCAAGCTGTGCTTTTTCGAGTTCTAATGCTTCAATGTACTTTTTTTCTAAACCTATAACTTTCATTTAAATCACCTTTGAATTTTTAACAAATTACTACCTTGTAACTATAATATAACAAAACAGTAAATGTAAAGTAATTTTATGCTATGTTTTGGTAAATTTGTGTTATTTCAGGCTTTATCCTAAAACTTTTAAGATATAGGTAGCAATAGTTTTAGCAAATTCAACCACTCTATCACATTCTATAAACTCATTAGGTTGATGAGCGCCGCCTTCTTTTTCAAAGCCACGACCTTGACCAAAAGCAAACGCTCTACTGTTACCGTATTTTGAAATAACCGATAAATCAGAAAGACAAGAACCACAAATATTAACTTCTTTACCTGTAACTTCTTTTACGCTTTCTTGCATTAAAAGAACATCTTCACTGTCAGGCTCGCACCATACATAATGGAAGAATCTTGTTTGCATTTTAAAGCCGTCACCAATTATACCCAAAGGTGAAAGTTTTTCAGCAATCTCTTTTTCGAGTACATCAAATTCTTCAAAAATTTCTTCTTTGGTTTTATCGGTATAAAATACAAAGTGTACTTCACCACGGTCTAAATCCATACCGTTATTACCGGCTTTTACGCCCATATAACGTACCGAAGTTTTTGGAATAATTGTTCCTTTATAAAAACGATTATTTTCAAGCTCTTCAAAACGGTTTTTAGCAAACTTTTCCATACATTCAATTACAACAGGTATAGCCAAAGCCGCTTTTTTAGCGCTGTCAACAGGTCGGTCTACATGGAAGAAATACTTAACTTCTCCGCCGCCCGAGCCACAATGCCAAATTTCATTTTCTTTACAATCCATACTAACAATACGGTTACAAGGATACTTCATAACTGCCGCCATAGCGCCGTGAGAACCGCCGTATTCTTCATCAACATAAGCCGCAAATAAAAGATTCTTTTTAGGGGTAAAACCTTGTTCTTTTAAAAGCTTCATTATAAATAAAGCGGTAGCAATACCGTATTTATCGTCACTAGCACCACGTCCGTAAATTTTACCGTCGCTAATCTCGCCTGAAAGTGGGTCTTTATTCCAGTTAGCAAGGTCGCCTACCATAACAGTATCGCTATGCGACATAATCATAACTTCGTCAGTATCTTCTTCGCCCTTATAGCGCGCAACGGTATTATAACGGTTTTCAAGATTATGACCTTCCATATAATCGGGATGTGTACCGAAGCCTTCAATTTCCATCGGACTATACATATCCGCTTCAAGTCCCATTTCCTTACATAAATTATATATATAGGTAGCGCAATCTTTTTCGTTACCGCCGTTTCCGTAGTTTTCGGAATTGATTTTAACAAGGTTTGAAAGTAATTCGAACAATTCTTCCTTGCGTTCTTCAATAAGTTTACAAAAATCTTTAGCCTGCATAATAATCTCCTTTTTTAATAGTTATGTTATATGCCAAATATGGCACAAATAATAGGTATGGTTGCAAGAGATACAACAGAAGAAAAAATAGAAAGCGCTGCACCCGTTTCACTGTCTTCACCAACAAGTTTAGGGAAAACAACCGTATTAAGCCCACACGGCAAACAGTAAAACAACACCGAAATTTTAACAATAATTTCCGGCGCAAATAAACTTAAAACACCGCCTAACGCTAGCGGAATAACCACAAGCCTTAACAATAAAGCGGGATATATTTTCCATTTTAATGCCAATTTTTTTAAATCAAAGTTAGATAAAACCATTCCGGTCATAAGCATTGCCAACGGCCCCATACAGCCACTTGCCGTTTTAACAATATTTGCAAAAATATCAGGCACGGGAATTTCCAAAATACCAAAAAATATTCCTACAGCCATTGTAATTGTGGGTGGATTCAAAAGTTTCTTTAACGAAAATCCACGTTTCGTAAGCTTGGCGAAAGCCACCGTATAAATATAAAGCGAATTTGGTATTGCATAGGTCATAAAATTAAGCAACATAGCCTGTCCGCCTATACTTTCAACCAAAGGATAACCCATATAACCCGAATTAGGTATCGCTATTGAATATTCATATACTTCCCTTTCGTATTTTGATTTTGAAAATAATTTTGCAAACAAAAAAGCAATAAAATTAATAGTTAATAAAGAAAGTGTAGCAAAAATAACGATATTATAATTTTTAAATATGTAGTCTTTATTAAAGTTCAAAGCAAAGGTTTTAAAAATATTAGCCGGTAAAAAAATATAAACAATTATTTTCGATAAAATATCAGCATGATTTGCATCAACAAGTTTACATTTCGACAAAGCAAATCCTACCGAAACAAAAAACAAAAGCGAGAACACCTGCGCAAATACTACCATAGATTAACCTCCATATGATAATATTATATCATATCAATTAATGCATGTATAGCACAATAATGTCATAAATTAGTAAAAATGTGTTCAACTAATATAACACAAATAAATCATTTACAAATCTAAACTGTTGTGTTATACTATAGTTACCACACAAAGTTTAATATTGTCTTTTATCAGGGACTGTTTTTTTATTTTGGTAAAAATGCAGGCTCTTATTTCGCATTTCCTGGTGAAAGACGAAAAACTTTGTGTGGTAGCAAGTTAGAGCTATGCGTTTTTCGTGCGTAAGCTTCGCTTGCGCACTTTTTTATTTTCTGGAGGAACAATAATGGAAAAAATATATTTGCAACAAGTGGGAGAGCGTTTACAAAAATGCCGAAACCACACTTTTTTATCAAGGAAAGCTCTTGCCAAACAGTCCGGTGTATCAATATCTACCATTGTAAAAATGGAACATGGTAATGAAGCAGTCAGTATAGAAGATGCAACGAAAATCTGCGAAAGCTTAGGATACAGTACCGAATATATTCTTACAGGAAGTTGCGGTCTTATGGAGTTTGTAAAAATGAATCAACAACTATTAAATTCACCTGATATCAATTACAGAAATTTAGAAAAAATAGCAACAGCCTTTTGGGAAACCTGCCCTAAATATTTCAAATAATAAATGCAAAGCCCCTTTGCCTATTTATAAAAACAATTATACATTATAAAAGCCACCCGTAGCGAAGTGTAGCAATCTACATTAAGACCCCTCGGCTTCGCTCGGGGTGACAAATTCATAGTCATTTCGAACGAATGTGAGAAATCTTAACATCGTCTCCTTCAAAAAGTGAGCCTTTTATATGAAAATGATAATAAAAAAAGAGATGTGACCATAGTCACATCTCTCTGTGTTGGCATCTACCTATTTTCCCGGGCAGCCTCCCGCCAAGTATCTTCGGCGCAAGCGAGCTTAACTTCCGTGTTCGGTATGGGAACGGGTGGACCCT
>JBGVDY010000238.1:0-2214 GCA_045119585.1 Acutalibacteraceae bacterium
ACACTTTTGAACCGTATTTAACTGAGCTTGGAAATATTGTAAAAGAAAAACAACCCAAGGCTCAAATTTTAATTCACCAAACATGGGGCGACTATTTGAAATCAGAAGCAGGTTTTCAGCAAATTGAAAAGTGCTATGAAAATGCGGCTGAGAGTTTGTCGAACGTGTTAAACGTGTCAAACGTTCCTATTGCTAAAAGCGGTAGAGCAATACAAATTGCAAAAGAAAAAAATTACCTTGCAAGTGGTAGAGCGGACCAAGGCGTTGAAAATGCAGTATATGCCGATGCTTCAAGCCATCTTACCGATAAAGGCGACTTTATTGCTAGCTGTGTTTTGGTTGAAACGATTTTTGGTGTGGATACTACAACAAAAGATTTCACTTCACTTTTCGCAGATGCGAAGAATCTTACAAAAGCTGCTCATTCGGCAGTAACAGGTGAGCCAATTGTAGAAGATGAAGAAGAAACCGAAGATGAAGAAGTGGAAGAAGACGAAGAAGTATATTATGCACCTGCTCGCACAATGCTTCATTATAAAAGAGATAGTGGTTGGAGTAAATTCCTTTATAAATTACCTGCCGAACTTGAAGCAGGTACCGAATATACAATTACTATTGCTACAAAGTTTGTAACAGGCACCCTTAATTCAAGCAGTCTTATTTTCGGATTATACGGTATTGATGAAAGCATAGGCGTTGGACAACCAACCCGTAATGCACTACTTGAAAGCGGGACTTTACTCCGTTCTTCTGACACAAGTGGTGCAAAACAGTTTACATTGGTTAATAATAAAAGCTTTAATCATTATAGAACATATAGCTTTACCCTTACAGAGGAAGACGTTGCAAATAAACAGTTTTATTTAGGTTATAGCTTTGAACGCACGGCAGGTGTTGAATTTTACATAAGCGAATTTTCACTTTATAAATCTGATGATACAGGTAAAAAGTCTTTACTTGGTATTGATGATTATTCAACAAATATTAACGGTTGGAAAGACTCTTACGGAAGAGTAACCGAAATAGGTAAATATGTAGAATATGACCCGAGTTATTTTTTGAATGCTGTACATATTAAATACACCGGCACAAAAGATTCTAGAAGAATAGGCGTTTTAGTTCCGAGTGTTAATAACAGCGGCATAATTAAAAAAGGTGTAAAATATACTATTTCTTACGATTATTATATGTTAAACCGCGGTTTTGATTATGGCGTTTATCCAATGTTGTTCGCTTCTTCCGCTACATCCTTGGGTGACCCGTATTACGATAGAATTTATTCCAAAAATTATAGTAGTTCTTCCACTAAAACTTTGTTTAGTGATAAGGTGGGTGGCGAATATAAGAGCCGAAGTGGGTCTGCAAGCTATAGCTTTACAATTAATGATAGCGAAACTTTAAGAAACAATTACTTTATCGGTTTCTTAATACCGAAAAACACATCGTGGACTTCTTCACCTGAGTTTTATCTTTCAAACCTTAAACTAACTGCCGAAGGTTCAGATGAAAATCTATTACCTGTAGACGAGTATCAATATTCAATTGATGGTTCAAATTCCGGTAATAAATGGAAGGAAAACGACGGTTGGATTAAGAATCAAACTAAAGGTTTTGAATCGAGTGACTACGTTCCTTACGGTACTGCCGATGGCAATATAGATGGCACAGTTGATATAAGAGACTTAGTTACAGCTAATGAAACTGTAACTGCAGCGGGCTTTAACCCGTTCCTTGATACCAATAACGATAGAGTTGTTGACCAATATGACGTTGACAGTTTGCAGTATAGACTTTTAGGTCTTGGTATATTAAAACCAAAGAGAATACCTAAGCCTGAAACACCTGAAGAATTACCGTTTGACGTTATCCCAAATGGTGACGTAACAGGTGTGAAAACTGCATCCAAAACGACCGCGCAAACAGTACTACCGGGCGAAAAGGTTACCTATACCGTTAAGCTTACAAATAATGAAACAACAAAGCAGGAAGCTGTATTATTTGAAAAACTACCCGAGAGTACCGAATATGTAAGCGGTGACTGTGAAATTAAAAACGGATATATAGCATGGGGCGGTGATGTAGAGGCAGGCGGAACTAAAACCTTAAGCTACACTTTAAAGGTTAAAAAAGACAACGCCCTTTGCGGCACTGTGCTTGAAGGCTCTAAAACCCAAGTAAACAATAATTTTTCTTCGGGTTACGACCTTTATATTG
>JBGVDY010000239.1:0-8413 GCA_045119585.1 Acutalibacteraceae bacterium
AGTTAAAGTATAAAGTAACTTTTTATACCACGGAATTTTAACTATTCGCTTGTACTCTACAATAAATAAATATATGGCAACAACGGTGTTTTCAATATATTTACCCGCACGGTATAAAAGTCGCAACCAAATTTGGATCAAAAATCCCTTTAAAAAGGCATCCAAACCTGAGCCTATCGTTACCTTAAACGGAATTAACCACCTTAACAGTTTTGCCAAATATGTACCGCCCGAGAAAAGCGCGATACTTTCCACTCCACCCGTATAACAATAAAAAGCATACATCAAAGTTGGAACAATAAACCAGCTTAAAACATAATAAACCGAAAACGGTGTTAATTGCATTAAGGTATCAAAGGAAGCAAAACGGTGACGAATAGATTCCACAAAGCCTAAAGCTATACGCTTAAATGTTATAGGCTTTTTCTCGCCTTTTTTCTTTTTATCGGTAAAACGTGTTTTTATGAACAATTTGCCAAAAAATATGTTAATAAAAAGATAGGGCCCGCTCTCTAAAAAGGCTAACAAATGACCCTTTGACCAACGAAGGCGCTGTCGTAGCGCAACCTTAAGGCTTATAGGTTGTTCATCATAAAACTCGGCCTTATCGTTATAAGAAATACGGTATCCTTGCGCTACCGCATCGGCAGTTAGCGCGCGGTCTTCGGTAAGGGAGGTATACTTCCAACCTTTTTCAACAATCTCATTAGTGAATAAAAATCCTGTACCCTGAATATTTGTGGCAAGTCGCAAAACCGACCTTGCGCGATGGTTCGCCCTTATTGATCGAAGCCAATGGAGCGCATAGGTTGATGCAATCCAGCTTTCAGTAAAGTTTTTAGTGTTGCGGTAGGAAGTGATTATCTTCTCGCCTGCATCGAATGAATCATTCATTCGGGAAATATAGTCTTCCTTTAAAAGATTATCGGCATCAAATACAAAATACCCTTCAAACGATTTTGTACCGTAATCACGTTCAATACATTTAAATAAATACTGTAGTGCAAAACCTTTGGTACGGTGGTCGTTGTCAAAACGCTCGTAGCATATAGCACCGTTTTGACGGGCAACTTCTGCGGTTTTGTCGGTGCAGTTATCGGCTACAACAAAAATTGTTACAAGCTCACTTGGATAATCCTGTTGCTTTATACTGTCAAGCAAATTGCCTATAACCTTTTCTTCGTTTCTTGCCGCTATTACTACAGCGTATTTGTGCATATTCTTTGCAGGTTTAAATTTTCTTGTAAATAAAAACCCAAGCACGCGATATATCTTTTTATGAAAAACCATATAGCTGAGTATTGCACCAATAATACCGTAAATAACCTTAGCCTGCGGGTATGCGCCGCCTATGGCATCAAAGACTGTGTCTAAAACGTTTAATACCAAGCAAAAATTCCTCCTTGTAGTCACATACATAATCATTATATAACAAATTCTTCAATAACTCAACCATAAATTATTTGTTGAAGTGAAAGTTAAAAAATGGTATAATGCATTTATTGAGGTGACATAATGGATATTTTAAAAAAACTACAGCAAGAATTTAATTTAAAACCTTTTCAGGTTGAAAATACAGTAGAGCTTATAGATGCGGGAAATACTATTCCTTTTATTGCCCGTTACCGTAAGGAAACTACCGGCTCGCTTGACGACCAGGTTTTGCGAGAACTTAACGACAGGCTTTTGTACCTTCGTAATATGGACGAAACACGTGAAAAAATAAAAGCTTCAATTGAAGAACAGGGTGCGCTTACCGATGAGCTTATTGAAGCCATTGAAAACGCAACCACTTTAACAGAGCTTGACGATATTTACCGTCCTTACAAGAAAAAGCGTAAAACAAGGGCAAGCGTTGCTAAAGAGAAAGGTCTTGAGCCTTTGGCAGATATTATCTACGCTCAAGAGCCCGATTGCAAAGAGCCTATTATTTTAGCAGAAGAATTTATAAATCAAGAACTCGGTGTAGAAACCGCCGAAGACGCTTTACAAGGCGCTATGGACATAATTGCCGAAAAGATTTCGGATGATGCTGATATTCGTAAGCGTATGCGTTTTGTATGCTCAGCACACGGTATTTTAACAGTTAAAGGCGCTAAGGAAGACTTGGACGTATACGAAATGTACGCCGACTATACCGAAAGCATAGCCAAAATTGCCGACCACCGTATTTTAGCCATTAACCGTGGTGAAAAGGAAGAATTTTTAAAGGTTTCTATCGACTTCGATAAAGATAAAGCTATGTTTATAATAGCTAAAAACCATATTAAAGAAGGCTCGGCTGCTACCGATACAGTAAAAGCCGCCGCGGAAGACGCTTATTCACGTCTTATCTTCCCGTCTATTGAACGTGAAATACGTTCCGAATTAACCGACAGGGCAAGCGAATCGGCAATAAAGGTATTCTCTACCAATTTAAAGCAACTTCTTATGCAACCGCCGCTTAAGGATAAAATCACTTTAGGCTTAGACCCCGGATACCGCACAGGCTGTAAGGTTGCAGTAGTTGACGGCACAGGTAAAGTGCTTGATACAGGTGTTATTTATCCCGTTCCGCCAAAAAACGATATTGAAAACGCGAAAATTATAATAAAGGCGCTCGTCAAAAAGCATAACGTAGAAGTTTTTGCTATTGGTAACGGTACCGCAAGCCATGAAACCGAGGTTTTTGCCGCAGACGTTATTAAAGAAATGGCAAACGGCGTTTCTTATATGGTAGTAAGCGAAGCGGGCGCCAGTGTTTATTCCGCTTCAAAGCTTGCCGCGCAAGAATTTCCTGATTATGACGTATCGCTTAGAAGTGCGGTATCAATTGCACGCCGTCTTCAAGACCCGTTAGCCGAGCTTGTTAAAATTGACCCTAAAGCAATCGGCGTAGGTCAATATCAACACGATATGCCTCAAAACAGATTATCTTCTGCACTTGACGGCGTAGTTGAAAACTGCGTAAACTCTGTTGGAGCCGATCTTAATACCGCTTCGCCCGAATTATTGTCACACGTTGCAGGCTTAGGTCCCGCTGTTGCTAAAAACGTTGTTGCTTACCGCGAAGAAAACGGAAAATTTGAAAGCCGAAAAGAACTTTTAAAGGTTGCGAAACTAGGTCCCAAAGCGTACGAGCAGTGCGCAGGCTTTTTGCGTATTATAGACGGTAAAAACGCCTTTGATAACACAGGTGTTCACCCTGAAAGCTATAAAGCCGCCGAAAAGCTTTTAGCCCTTTGCGGACTAACACTTAAAGACCTTAATACCGATGCTATCAAAAACATTTCCACCTTAGCGGAAGAAAAGGGCTTATCGGCTTTGGCTGAAGAATTAGGCGTAGGCGTTCCTACACTTACAGATATTATTAAAGAGCTTGAGCGACCCGGCCGTGACCCGCGTGACGAGTTACCGCCTCCAATGCTTCGCTCGGACATTATGTCTATGGAAGACTTAAAGGTTGGTATGGAGCTTACCGGTACGGTTAGAAACGTAATAGATTTTGGCGCATTTATAGATATAGGTGTTCACCAAGACGGACTTGTTCACATATCACAAATAACCAATCGCTTTATTAAGCATCCAAGCGAAGTGCTAAAGGTTGGCGATATTGTCAAGGTTTGGGTTTTGGGCGTAGACGTTGCTAAAAAGCGCATTTCTCTAACCATGAGAAAGGACAAGCTTAATGAAAACTAACAATTTAAAAGGCACTCTTATTTTAGGTCTTGCCGCTTTTATTTGGGGTATGGCATTTGTGGCGCAAAATATGGTAAGCGACTCGGTCCCCACCTTTACTATAAGCGCCTGCCGTTCATTTATAGCAGCAATCGTACTTTTTATCTTTTGGAAGTTTACCACTTTTAAAACCAAAGAAACCTTCTTCCCAAAGGACAAGCCCTTAAGGAAAAAGTTCTACATAGCAGGTCTTGTTTGTGGCGGATGTCTTACAATAGCTTCTAATTTACAGCAATTTGGTATGTCTCTTTACCCTAGTGATGCCCCCACCGAAGCCCACGCAGGCTTTTTAACCGCTCTCTACGTTATATTGGTGCCGATATTCTCGGTATTCTTGCGTAAAAAAGTAGGCTTTTTAGTGTGGCTTGGCGGTATTTTAGCAGCTGTTGGTATATATCTTTTGTGCTTCACAGGTGGTATAGGCGGATTTTACGTGGGCGATATCATCGTGTTTAGTTGCTCTATAGCCTTTACTTTCCACATACTGTCGGTTGATAAATACGTTGGTGTGACGGGCGGTATTAAGCTTTCTATAATGCAGTTTTTTGTAGTAGGTGTTTTATCGCTTATAGGCTCGCTTATATTCGACCTTAAAACCCTTACCCTTTCGGGCCTTATAGATGGCGCTTTACCTATTTTATATTTAGGTATAATGTCAAGTGGTGTAGCGTACACGTTACAAATTGTCGGTCAAAAGTATGCCGAGCCCGCAATTGCTTCTATTACAATGAGTTTTGAAAGTGTTTTTGCCGTTTTAGGCGGCGTGCTGTTTTCATCCGGCACTTTAAGATTTAATGAAATTCTCGGTTGCGCTATAATGTTTATAGCAATAATAATCGCACAAATCCCCGAGATACTACAAAACAAAAAAGCGTAAAACAAAAAGCTATCTCTTTGTGAGATAGCTTTTTTGCTTTAAATTATTCCTTTTCTTTATACACTAACAGCACTAAAACAAGCGCGCAAATACCCGAAACTAATTTACCTATTATCATAGGCGCTACATAGCTACTGTCAAAAGCCATAGTAAGTGCCAAGTGGCTTCCAAAGACAAATGCGGCTGAAACCGCAAAAGCGGAATTTAGCACCGTGCCCTTTTTGTCCATTTTATCCATTACACCAAAACAGGAAGCGTTAGTCACCATATTACCAAGCAACGCTAGCGCTGACACTCCGTTAATACCAAGCTTTGAGCCTAATTTATTCAAAGGCTTATTAAGTAGTTTTGCGACTATAGCCATAAAAGGCAACGCGCCCGAAAGGGTAACACAAGCATTAACGCATATAAACGCAGCATTTTCGAGTGTATCAAAATGGGGACTGATTTCTTTTTTAGTTAAGAATGTAAATATTGCGCACACGAGACCAATAATAGCAACCGTTTTCATAAAAAAACCGAAAACGGTAAAGCATTTAATACATATTTTTGGTACAACAATTAATGCCACCAAAACAATAACCGAAAAAATAATCAACGGCAAAAGGTTTATAATAACGGTTAGCAAATCAATACCGCAAAAAAGTCCTGCCACAATGCAACCAACCGGAATAGTCGCGATACCGCAAAGCAAACCGAAGAAAAGCTCTTTGTGTTGCTTTTGTTTTACAACCCCTAAAGAAAACGGTATTGTAAAGGATATCACACACCCCATCATTGAAGAAACTACAAATGCGTTATAGTTACCTATACTTTCATTTTTGCATATTGTTTGTGCAAGCGTCATACCGCCCATATCATTAGCAAAAAGTGACGCCGGCAAAATAGACGGGTCTATGCCGAAAATATTGTAAAATCCTTCAAAAAAAGGCGTCAGCCACACACCTATCGCAGGGGCAACAACTATCATTCCCAGCATCGATAATGCCATAGGGCAAAACAAAGAAAACGCCTTTTCAAATTCCTTACCAACACCAATTTTATTACCTATTATGTAGTCCACAGCGCCAATTAAAGAAAAAATCAATATAACAACCGTTAGTGCATTCATATTTTAGTCTCCTTAAAACCATCATCGGTAAGAATCCATTTAGTTTTAAAGCCTGCTTCTATTGCTATTTTCTTAGCCTGCTCGAAAAAACAATCAATATGTGTTTTATCGTGGCAGTCCGAAGTAAACACCACACCAAAGCCTTGGCGGTTGAATTCCTTCAAAAATTCCATTTGCGGATAGGGTGACATTCGGTATCCACGAGAAACAGCACCGGTATTAATTTCAAAAAATGGAACTTTTCCTTTAAGTGCATTAATCGCTTCAAATCCTAAATTAAGATATTCCTTCGAAGTAACGTCAATAAAATTACCTTTTTCATTATTCTTAGTTATAAGGTCAAAATGCCCAACAATATCCGCTTTTATTTTTTGCGGCATACTTGCTACCGTTTCAAAATATTTTTTAGCAAATAATAGTCCGTTACCGCAAAAATACTTATTTATATAATCAGTAGTTTCTTGTAGTCCCCTATCAAAAGTAACCACGTTTCCCCCTATATCCAGATAATGAACCGAGCCTATAATATAATCGAACCCATCAGTAGAAATATCTGAAAACAGTTCATATTCCAAACCGCAAAAAACATCTATTGTGCCCTTGTACTTTTCTTTTAAAAAACGTATTTCGGTTTGATATTTTTTCATTTTTTCCAACGTTAATTTATTCGGAAAAGTAGAATACTTAACATACGAATGCTCCGAAAAACCTATTGAATCAAAGCCTGTTTCAATAGCCTTTATAATCATTTCTTCAGGTGTATCTTTTCCGTCTACGTAGGTTGAGTGAATATGCAAATTTTGTTTCATAATCTACCTCTAATCAAAATTCCAACATATTATAGCATACTAATAAACCTTTTTCAACAAAAGAATCGCTGCTTTAAAGCAGCGGTCTTACATATCTTTAAACTTTTTATAACTAATACAGTTTACAAAATTTTCGTCATACTTTTTAGCACTTCTAAAAATCCCGTTATCCAACCCTTCGTCAGCAAAAGGGGTTCCTTTAACAACAAACAAAGTATTTGAAACCTTACTGTCATTAAACTTGTAAATCGGGATTTTGTCGCCACTCTTACTGCCTGCAAGGCGCCAATTAAAAGGTATTTGCTCCCAATAAATTGTATCATCTAAAAAATATAGCACCGTACGCTTGTTAGCAATTTTTCTTGGAATAATTACGGTATAATCCTTATCACCACAATTTACTGAATACACATTTACAAATTGGGTTTTACTTAAAAGTTTTTTGTTACATTTAAAGGAATCAAATAATTTCATATAATCACCCCATATATGTAGTATAGCATATATGGGGTAATATTACAATCTCCATTTTATTTTACAAATTCAAGAATTCTTTAAAAGCATCAATATAAAATCCGGCAGCTTCGGCTGTATCTGCTTCTGCAAAGATGCGCAATAACGGTTCTGTTCCCGAGAAACGGCAAATAACAAATCCGCCATCCTTAAAATACACCTTACAGCCATCTTCATAGCTCACCTTTGCTATATCCTTGCTAAAATCGGGCAGTTTCTTTTGTTCAAATATCAATTCATTAACCACATCCTTATATTCGGGTGTAAAACGAAGGTTATCTTCTACCATAACAAATTTACCAAATTGACTTTCAAGCTCTGCTATAAGCTCGGTTGGAGATTTACCCGTAACACTTATCATTTCGGCAAAAAGAGATGCCGCATAAACCGAATCTTTACCGTGAATATGCCCGCGAACGGTAAGACCACCTGAGGACTCACCGCCAAGCACAGCATCAACCTCATCAATTTTTGCGGAAATATATTTAAATCCTACAGGAACCTCATAGCATTTTTCACCAAAGCTCTCGGCTATTTTATCTAACATATGAGTAGTGGCAAGATTTCTCACAACGGCGCCTTTCCAACCTTTATGCTTTACAAGATAATAGTAAAGCATGCAAAGAATTTCATTGGCGTTTATATAACGACCGTTTTTATCTATTATTCCCAGACGGTCACCATCACCATCCATAGCAATACCAAGGTCATAACCGTCACTAACAACCTTGTAACGAAGTGCCTGTAGGCTTTGCTCACTGGGGGCAGGCATAACACCGCCAAAATAAGCATCCTTATTGCTGTTTATAGTATCAATAGTGCAACGGGCGGTGTAAAATATTGTTAAAATAGGATACGCGCCCGAACCGTGCATAGAATCAAAAAGTACACGTAAACCACGCTCGCGCAAAGCCTGCATATCTAAACAATTTATAATATCATCAATAAAATCATTAAAAGGATTTTTAAGATGTACTATCATCCCATTTTCTACGGCAGAATCAAAATTGATAAAATCAACGTTATCGCATTGAGCAATGAATTTTTCCAAAAGTTCGGTTGTTTCAATTGGAGCATCTCTTCCTTCTTCTACAATAAGCTTTATTCCGTTGTAGTCTGCAGGATTGTGTGATGCGGTAATTTCTATCCCGTAATAAAGACCTTTTTTCTTTACGGTATGCATAATCATAGGGTTAGGAACCGAGCGCTTCATAAACAAAACGTTAAAACCTTCCGCCGCTAAAACCTCCGCAACCCATTTTGCGGCAACACTTGAAAGAAAACGGCGGTCATATCCAACCACTATAGGTTTACCTTTTTTATTCTCTTTTTCAGCTAGTTTTGCAATACCTGCGGCAACCTTTCGAATGTTTTCACAAACAAAAT
>JBGVDY010000240.1:0-1862 GCA_045119585.1 Acutalibacteraceae bacterium
ACCCGAGAAGCCATAATATCTTCTACCGCCGTAAAGTGTTTCTACCATCATATCGCGGTATTTAAGTCCTGCATTATTTAACTGATAGTAATCGTTGCCACTTATGGTTGTTACAACCTTAAAGGTACCGTTAGTTCCCTGCATAACAGTTTCATAATCGGTATCTGTGAATACAGCATCGGCAATTCCTGCGGCCTTATAAATTTCGTTTACAAGCGCAAAGCCTTTATTAGTTGTACCGTTTACTTTAATTGTATTAAAGGCTGATACCAAATCGTTTTGTTGGTCTACGGTTAAGGTGCGGTTAATATAAACCTTAGGACAAATTGTTCTAACACCGCCCACAGTGCTTGTATCGGTTGTTTGAATATAATCGCCATAAGCGGCATCTTCGTTAACCTTAACTGTGTATGAAACCGATTTTCTTGTGTTGGCAGGTATTGTAACCGACCAAGAAAGTTTACTACCATCAACAGTATCAGCGCCCTCAACATAGGTTGTATTAGCGGGTACTGTATCGCAAATTTCAAGCGTTTTTTCGGTATCGTTTGTATTATACACATCAAAAGTAAATGTTACTTCTTCACCACGGTTAGCAGTAACGGTAGAATTATGGCTTGAAAGCTTTTGCGCCACTATACCCTTTAAATTATTTACGCGGTTTTGAGTTTGCGTAGGTAATTCTACATTGAATTTACTGCTTGCAAGCGGACGAACAATAACAAATTCGGTTATTTGCTTATCATCTGCTTTTGTAGAATCGTAGAAAAGATATCCGCCGTTGCCTTCGGTAAAGAAATAATCATTAACGCGATGATATCTGATAGTAGGTTCATAAGCCTCGCCTACATCTACAGTATAAACACCGCCTGTCGAATGAATAAACGAACCATTACCAATATACATTACAACGTGTCCAAATCCCGCTGTGCCACGGGTCACTACCATTAAATCACCGGGTTGTAAAATATTAAGCACGTCATTCTTAATACTTTGCATTGTGGCCTCATCTTTTACTTCCGATGCGCCACGTTCAAAACGATAAGCTTCTATACCTGCAGATTTAGCGTAGGTAGCGAGACGTTTTGTTGACCAAAGGTTATAACCGCCGCCATTAAGCTTTACACCTAAAGCGGTATCATAGGCTTCGTAAGTAAAGCCTGCGCAGTTAATATAACCCCAATAATCTTTTGAAGTAAATTCAGGGTTGCGGTCTCCCGAATTCCAACGATACTCTGTCTCATCTATACCGCCAAACTTTGTATCCGAATATTGTAGTTTTTCACCACGTAGTATATAACTTTCTGCAGTAGCAATAACCGCTTCCTGTTGCGGAGTGAGTTCAAGCTCTTCAAACTCTTCATCAAGAATATAATCGTGCTCAATAACCATTGTCGGGCGGAATACCGCAAACATAGTGCTTGACTTTAATCCGTCAAGAATTGTAGCGGTATTAACTTCGCTCATAGGTTCGGATAAATCAACCAAACCGTCCTTATCGTAAATATAGTTTTTAACTGTGCCGCCATTATTTACAAATAGCATATCGCCAACAAATAAATCATTGGTTGTAACCGCATGAGCAGGCGCACCCTTTATACCGTCAATTTGACCTTTTACAGAACTACCGCCGTAAAGTGTTGGTGCTACCATCTCCAATCTTTTGGTGGTAGCACTGCCGTCTAAAAGACTGTCAAGTGTTTCCTTAGCAGTATCGCAAAAATGTCCTGCCGCTGATGTAGAAAAGGCTATTCCATAAATCCATTGACCAAGCAATTTATCTCTATATGTAGAGTCCTTTAATGCGCGAATAGCATTAGAAAGATAGCGCTGATCTTCTTTGCTTGAAGCAGTACGTTCAA
>JBGVDY010000241.1:0-1763 GCA_045119585.1 Acutalibacteraceae bacterium
TACAGCTATACTTTTGGCAGCACGGGCGAGTCTTTCATCATTTTTAATCCTTTCACTTAAAGGTATGCAGCCGTAACGCTCCAATTGAACTTTTCTATAAAGTCTTGCCATTTCGGAATAATCGCCGATTTCTAAATTATAATATTCAACCACAATATCTTCCGTTGGTGCGAATCCGTCAAGCAAAAACCTTGGATAAGCGTAATACACGCCTTCCTTAACCCCTACTACTACAGCATAATATTCTTTACAACCTGTAATAATACCGAACAAACCGCCATTTTCCTTTTTGTAACCGTAACAACAAAGGTGTGAGAAATTTGTTGCAAATTCAGTATTCTCTCTTTCTTTAAAAGAGGTAATACACACACCTTGCTCACAGTTTAAGGGCAACATATAATAGCCGTTATCCCCTGTTTTTGCAATAAAATAATCATAAAGAAAATCAACGTATTTTATATCCGTAGGAATTTTATCTTTTGATAACTTTACTATTGTTTTTTCGCCATCTACAAAAACTTCCGGTTGAAGTTCTATAATAGAATTATCTTTTTTTACAACTCTAATATTCATAACTTTAACCCCTATAAATTATTTAAAATCATCTATACAGAATTTCCATTCTTCCCTTGTTCTGAAAGGACGGTTAAACTTCTTATTTAAAACTCCCTTTTCTTCAAGGTGCATATAACAAGCAGTATCACACGCTCTGCCACAAATAGAGCACTGATAAGCATGTTGTGCAGGAGGATAGAAGAAAATTTCATCAAGAATTTTCTTTGCAGTTTCAGGTGTAACTTTTGCTTCACCCGCAATAATTTCCAGCCTATTATCTAAATCCGAAAATGCATCAAATGGCATAAACGGATTTTTGGTACCGTTAGCACCGTTATAATATACAGCACATTGCCACGGGTCAACTTCACCGCTTTCGCTAATTGCATTACCCGGGCATGCCTTAATACATTTACCGCAATTATCGCAAAGATTCGCCTTTTTAACTTCATCAGGTTCAATTTCCAAATCGGTTAGTATAAAGCAATATCTTACCATCGGTCCAAAATCATCAGTAAGTAATGCGCCCGAAAGACCCTTTTCACCAATACCACATTTAACTGCAGCATCCAAGAAATTCATTTGATTTTCCGCCGTTTTGTTTCTATAAATAGCATCATAAGCCACTTCGGGATTAGTGCTGTTATCTTGTGCCATTATTTGTTGGTGACGGCGTTGCGGAACTGCTATAAATCCTTTGCTTTCAATAAAATTGGCAACCTTTATTTGAGCCATTGGCATTATTGTTTCTTCCATATTTTCTACTGCCATTGTAGTGTACTGATAATATGTAGTCCCTTCTTCAGTACCCCTATAAACACCCCTTAAAACTCTAAACGCTAACGCTATAACAGTTTTGGTATTGGGATATATTTTAAAAATAGGGTCGTCTTTATCAAAGCTATTTGCACTTGCAAAGCCTACTAAATCAGCAAGGTTATCCTTAGCTATTTTAATAATTTCCTGCCTCATTACTTCAACTCCCCTTTCAAATGGTTGTAGCATGCAACGTCACATTTTTTACCGCAAAGGCACGGGGCATAACCCCACTGTGTATTTGGCAAAAAGTTCATATCCTTATAAATTTCTCTTGCACTTTCGGCATTAAAACGCTTTTCACCATTTAGTATTGCTTCTCTTTCGGGATTTCCCTTTAAGAACTCGTCTGTAATAAAGGGATTAGATTTATGCGCGCCCTTATAATAAAC
>JBGVDY010000242.1:0-2818 GCA_045119585.1 Acutalibacteraceae bacterium
CCAAAACGGAAGGTATCGCCACGCTTAAATAATATGGCATCGCCGTAGTTTAATTCGAGTGCTTCGATTTTGTCAAGTGATTTGATCGGGGTTTCGGGAGACTTGCCGTCGTTATTATCGTTACCGTTTACAGAAACATAGTATTTAGTACCGGTTATTTCGTAGAACTCATCGGTATTGGGGGTGTTAAGTATTTCTTCGCGTTTTTTGTCGGCTTCTAATTCGAAAAAACCAACTGCTACGTCATAACTGTTAGCGCGTTGTTTCGCGATTGCGGGGTCAGTTGAAAAATCTAAATTTTTAATAAATTCACTTTTCATAATACTATTCCTTTCGGTACTTAGGTATTTAATTTACGCGCTTATTCGTCCCAATGAATTTCTGCTCCCTTTTCAAAACGTGGGAACATAGCAATTAATTCTTCCTTATTGGTAGCCATTCTTTGGTCGTAAGTTTCGGTGTTCCAGTCATCCTGTAAACCTTGCAAACATTGTGGCAAGGTACGATATTCCGATTTTATATAAAGTACAGTACCTGAAGTGTGAAGGTGTTTTTTCTGCTCGGCGTTAATGTTCCAGTTAATAGTCTGACGGGCAGGACAGTCCATTTTATTGTTTATAAAATAAGCATCCTTAATGTCCATAGCGTAGTTAACGTTAGGCCTAACAGCCGCAGTAACGGCGCGCAAGCATCCTTCAATACCGCGAATACCGCCGTCATTCGTTCTGGTACCCCATCCCATACTTGTAAAACGCATAATATTGTTTTCCATATGGTAGTTTATTAGCGGAGCACCGTTGCGACCAAAAAATTCTATATCGGCATTGTTATATTCGAAAAGGTTATCATTAAAGAAAATATCTTTCCAAACGGTATCATCTTGGTTACCTTGCCAAGTAATAGCGGAGTCGTAGGTCTGGTAGATCCAGTTGTTTTTAAGGGTGACATTCTCAACAACTACGCCGGGTAAGCCTGCCCAAAATTCAATAGCATTACCAAAGCGCACACGAGTACCGGGTCGGCCGCCGCCTTCCCAAAGACCGCCAATAAAACCAATTTCACAGTTGGTAACGGTAGTGCTACCCTTGGTATCTGCACAGTGGATGGCAAAAGAAGCGGTGTATTTTAAGCAAAGGTTATCTATTACAATATCCTTAGAGCCTCTAAGGAATATTAGTTTTTCGGTAGGCATAATTTCAATGTCCATAAATACGTCTGAAGGTTTGCCGTCTTTTGAATAAAGATAGAAAACTTTTTCATCTAAATCGTGGTAGTAGTCGCCGTTTTCACTCATACCGTCAAGCTTTGTATCCCACTTTTGAACGCCTTGTATTTTACCGTAGTCAATAATACAACCACTTGCATAGTTATATGGAAAATCTATTTTCCAAATATTAGGTTTTACTTCTTCCCAACTATCATTTTCGGCATAGTTTTCGGGTGAACCGTAAATTTTAGGCTTAATACCTTCGCCATAGGAACCGTATGTAATGCCGTCTTTAGCTGTGATTACGCGGGCAAAACGGAAGGTGTCGCCGCGTTTAAATAAAACAGCATCGCCTTCGTTTAAAGGAAGCTTTTCAATAGCGTCTAAGCTTTTAATAGCGGTTTTTGGGGTAAGGCCATCGTTATTATCATCACCACTTGCAGAAACGTAATATTTAGTGCCTTTAATATCATAAATTTCTTCTGTGTTGGGTGCGTTTAAAATTTTGGCGCGAAGCTCATCGGCTTGCTGCTGCAAGTAGCCTTCGTGTAAGCCTTTATAGTTTGCACGTAGCTTTGCAATTTCAATTTCATTTGTGGATTCGATGTTAAAAGTTTGTAAATTTTTCATAAAAATCACCGCTTTTTATAGCATTTTTTTGTATTGTAGCACACAGGAAAATAAAAAGCAATATAAACCAAAAATTATTTATAAAAAAATTGACATACTGTAAAATTTTAAGTATAATCAAGGCATGAAGATAGGAAATATTGATTTTAAAGGTTATGCTGCTCTGGCTCCTATGGCAGGTGTTGCCGATAGAGCCATGAGAGAAATATGTATAAAACACGGTGCCGGATTTACTGTAGGTGAGCTTACAAGCTCTAAGGGAATTTCTTTAGGTGATAAAAAATCCTTTGAGCTATTAACTTGCAGCGATATGGAAAAACCGTGCGCCAGTCAGCTTTTTGGCAGAGAGCCCGAAACTATGGCTATTGCTGCAAAAACCGCGGTAGAATTTACGCCTGATTTTATTGATATAAATATGGGGTGTCCTGCGCCTAAGGTTGCAGGTAATTTATGCGGTAGTGCGCTTATGAAGGACCCATTGCTTGCCGAAAAAATAGTGAAAGCGGTGGTTGACGCCGTTGATTTACCCATTACTGTTAAAATGCGAACAGGTTGGGATGAGGATAGTGTAAATGCGCCCGAGCTTGCAAAACGTTTAGAAGCTGCGGGAGCGGCTATGATAACCGTACACGGCAGAACACGTAAGCAAATGTATTCGGGTGAAATTGATTACGGCACTATTCGTGAAGTTAAAAAGGCTGTAAATATTCCTGTTGTGGGTAACGGTAATATTGTGGACGGGCAGTCGGCTAAATATATGTATGAAGTAACAGGCTGTGACTACGTAATGGTAGGGCGTGCCGCACAGGGAAATCCTTTCATTTTTGAAGAAATAAACGCCTATATTAATAATAAGGTGTATACACCGCCTACTTTAGAAGAGAAGTTTAACGTATTACTTTCGCAAGTAGGCCTTATGGAAAAATATAAAAACGAGCGTGTAGCAATACTTGAATCCCGTAAGCATACTGCATGGTATAT
>JBGVDY010000243.1:0-3956 GCA_045119585.1 Acutalibacteraceae bacterium
TGGCGATCTTGTTTTAGATAATATTAATATTACTAATGATAAAACCATAAATCTTCATGGTAATGATTTAACCTTAGGTGCGGGTGCTAGTATGCCTTCAGTATTAGCAAATCTAGACCTTACAAATCAGAACCAAGTAGTTAATGAAACACAAACAGTTATTATCAATAATAAATTTAAAGCTTCTATTGTCATAGGTAACAACTCTATGAATGGGTCTACATGGAATAAAGACCTTAACATTATTGTCAATAATGCTAACGCTGCTCCAACCATTAGTTTCTCAACATATTGGGGCGGAACAAAGACTATTGAAGGTGACTTGAACTTTATTTTTAATAAGGTAAATAGTGTATCCTTTGGAACTCCAAATGGTTTATCATCACAAAACCGCCAGTATAAAACAATTGTCAAGGGTGCATTTAATGTATTTGTTCCGGCACTTGCTAATGTAGCAGGTAAATCGAATATTGTTAATTGGGCAACCGAAAACAATTATAACTACTACTTTATAACAGATGCAGTAGGTATATACGGTGCGGTTGAACTTACTGATACAGTTGGTAAATATAAGGTTGATAAGTCGGTGACAGCGTTTGATATTGTTGCGTACGATGCAAACCGCACTCAAATAAAAACCGATGCTGACGGCTATTTTACTTTTGCTAAGGGTGAATATGAAATCGCGCTTTATAAGGACCCTGAAATTGCTACTTACTATGTAAGCGGTAGCGGTTCTGATGACGCAGAAGGTACAAAGGATGCTCCTTTAAAGTCTGTTGTAGGTGCTATTGTCGAGGCAATTTCCGATAATATGATAAAGGGCGACACGGTTAACGTTGTTGTTCTTGATGATACAACTTGGGCTTCCAGTACTGTTGAAGCACCATCAGCACATACTTTCGATTTGATTGTTTCTTCTAAAGATGCACAAACTATTGCAGGTGTTACAGTAACTAATGCTATTGGTTTCTTGGGTGATACCACACTTGAAAACATAAAATTCTCAGGCTTTGGTCAATACAATGTATCACCTTTTAATGATCACAATATTATTATAGGCGCAAATACTACCTTTAAACCTTACGGCATTGCGTTCGGTAAGGGTAATGGCAGTTATACAGCAGAAGGTCAAACTATTGTATTTAATAACGCTATAAATTTAAATTCAAATATTACTATAGGTAACGCTAATAACGGTAATAAGGTTTATACCGAAGATATTAATATTGTACTTAACAACCGTAATGCTGCGCCAAGATTTGCTGTAACTATGAAATACGGTATGTCTATTACTTACAAGAAAAATATCAACCTAAACGTTAAGGATGCTGATTCTGTAGCATTTGTATATGGTTCGGATGCTCAGTATCCCGGTAAAGTAGTTGCAGAAGGTGCTATGCAGTTTATTATTGATAAGCCTTACACAACGATAAACGATGCTACTAAGAGTTATCTTGATAGTGTTAACTTTGCAAAGGGTATTTACTATATTTATAACACTTCGGGTATTGACGGATTACTTTCTTTTACAGAAACGGCAGGCAAATATGCAGTTGATACCGAAACTTATATTGTAAAAGCCACAAAGGACGGCGTAGATACTATTGCTAAAGACGGTTTCTTAACCCTTTCGGAAGGCGGCGAATATACCGTTACTGCAGAGCTTCGCCCCGCTACTACACTTGAATATTTTGTGCAAATAGGTAGCGATGCTGAAAATACCTTTGATACTATTGCCGAAGCAGTAGAAGCTGCAAAGGCTGTAGGTCTTACAAAAATTGATACGCTTAATATTAAGGTTACTGGCACAAACGTTGCAGTAGGTGAACTTCCTGAGTATTCCTTTACTGTGATTGTTGAATCAAAGAATGAAAAGGCTACTTTAAATACGGAAGGTTACTTTATTGCAAATGGTAAAACAATTTACCGCAATATTGATTTAAGCGGTGAAAACCTAGACCTTAACGGTAAGGCGGTTACACTTGAAAACACAGTAGGCTTTAACGGTCTTACTATTGACGCATCTGATGCTAAGGCTATAATTAATGCTAAGCTTGCATTGGTCGAAATTATAGGTGAAAATAACCTTGATGTTGTTGTTAATAACCCCGAGTCTGAGTTTACAGTTGCTTTAGATGTTGTGGAATTTAATAATATAAAAATCAACGTTAAGTCTGCAAAAAGTGTTGCATTTACCGGCACACCTGTAGTTAAAGGTAAGGTTGAAATTGCTGTTCCTAATAGCAGTACAATTGACGGAAAGTCAGTAATTGATGCTATTGACGTAGAAAATAAGTGGTATATTGTTAATAAGACAGACGTAGCAGATGCTATAGATTTTACAAGCGTTGCAGGTACTTACGATTATGCGAGCGGTTACCAAGTTGCTATGGTTGGTGGCGGTAAAACGTATGAACCTATTAACGTTAAACTAACTGTTCCTGCAGGTGAGTATGAAGTGGTATTTAAGGCTCAACCTGAAGCTAAATATAGCGATTATATTAAAAACCGCGGCACAGGCCTTAAGAATATCTATTCAAAGCTAAAAGCAGGGGAACAGGTTAACGTTCTTTATATGGGTGGCTCTGTTACTAATGGTACAGGTGCTTCCAATGCCGAAAATACCACATGGCGCGCTAAGGTAGGTAAGTGGATAGAAAACGCTTTCTCGGCGGCTAACGTAAATAACGTAAACGTTGCTTATGGCGGAACAGGTACTTGGTTTGGCGTATATAGACTTAAAGAAGAAGTTTTAAGTAAGGCTCCTGACCTTATATTTATTGAATTTTCAATCAACGATTTCTATGATCATGCAACAAAAGACGAGGCGGCTATGCGTTTTGAAACTCTTGTTCGTCAAATAAGAGTTGCATACCCTGAATGTGACATTGTAACACTATTTACAACCGAAAAGAGCCATATAAACGGCAACCACCAAGGAAGTATTCATACTCAAGCACAGGCTCATGAAGGAATGGCTATAGCTTATGATGTTCCAAGTATACATATTGGCCGCGCATTAGCTGACCATTTGTATTTGGAAGCAGGTAGTGATTGGGAAAATATTTGGGCTGACTATATGACCGATATTGTTCACCCAACCGATAAGGGTTATGCAGTATACTATGAAGTTATTAAAGAATACCTTGCAAACGAATTGGTTTACGGTCAATACGACGGTACAGTTACCGAACATACCGTGCCTGAACTTCAATATGATAAGCTTCACGATGGAGACATAACCTTCATTGATGCTAACGAAGAATTAATTTCTAAATCTGAATCACTTGGTGGTAATGGATTTACGTATGTAGCCGACAATCATTTCCGTGGTAGCTTTACAGATGCTGCAAAAACTACGAGCGGTAAATTTGTTATTAAGTTTACTGGCACCGAGCTTGCCGTATTTAGCGGTTCCGCAAAAGGAGTTATAATTAAGGTTGACGGTGGCAATGAAACCACCTGCAACTTGACAGGAACCTATCCTGATGTTGTTGCTACAGGACTTAAGTTTGGTGAGCATACTGTTGAAATCACCACTAGTGTAGAACTTAAAATTTACGGTTTCTTTACCCGTAATGAAATTAAGGCAACCCATAATCATAAATATGGTGCATATACACCTAACAACGATGCAACCTGTCAAAAGAATGGTACCGAAACGGCAGTATGTTCTATCTGCGGTGGTGAAGATACTCGCGAAATCGCAAATAGCATAGTTGATTGTAAATTCACAAATTACGTAGTAAAAGATGCTGCAGAATGCGGTAAGAACGCTACCGAAATTGCCGTTTGTGATTACGGTTGCGGTGAAACAGATGAAAGAGTAGTAGATGGTTCTGCTCTTGAACATAACTATCAGTGGATTATCGACAAGAAGAACAACTGTGGCGTTAAGGGTGCTAAGCATGAAGAATGCTCACTCTGTCATGAAAAACGTAACGAAAATACCG
>JBGVDY010000244.1:0-2024 GCA_045119585.1 Acutalibacteraceae bacterium
CCATAGGACCGGGTCTATAAAGCGATAAAACCGCCGTTAAATCTTCAAAACTTTCGGGTCCTAACTGCCTTAATACATTTTTCATTCCGTCAGATTCAAACTGAAAAACGCCTTCGGTTTTACCCTTCCCCATCATAGTATACGTTGCTTTATCGTCAAGCGGTATTTTCTCTATATCAAAATCTATTCCGCGTTTTCTTATAAACTCTTCGGTTTCCTTTATAACAGTTAAGTTTCTAAGACCCAAAAAGTCCATTTTAAGAAGACCCAACTCTTCAAGACTGGTCATAGTAAACTGTGTCACTACCGATTGGTCATTTACGGCAAGCGGAACGTACTCCGCTACAGGCTTGTCCGATATTACAACACCTGCCGCGTGGGTAGAGGCATGCCTTGGCATACCTTCAAGGTTTTTAGCCATATCTATAAGTTCTTTTACAAGCGGGTCAGCTGAATATAATTCTTTAAGCTCACGGCTACCTTCCATAGCACGCTCAATAGTCATACCTATAGACTGCGGAATAAGCTTTGCCACCTTATCGCAAGTAGCATACGGAATATCAAGCGCACGGCCAACATCCCTTACCGCCGCGCGTGCCGCCATAGTACCAAAAGTAACTATTTGCGAAACGTGGTCTTCGCCGTATTTTTCTATAACGTAATCAATAACCTTTTGACGGTTTACGTAGCAAAAATCTATATCAAAGTCAGGCATTGAAACACGCTCAGGATTTAAAAAGCGTTCAAAATACAGGTCGTATTTTATGGGGTCAATACCCGTAATCCCTATACAGTATGCCGCAAGTGAAGCCGCGCCCGAACCACGCCCCGGACCTACGGGAATATTATTGTTTTTGGCGTAATTTACAAAATCGGCAACTATTAAAAAATAGTCGATATACCCCATTTTGTTTATAATAGATAGTTCATATTCCAAACGGTCAATATATTCTTTGTTTACGTCATTGCCAAAAATAGCATATAAACCTTTGTAACATTTCTCTTTAAAATACTCGTAATGGTCGCGGTTGCCTATATCAAATTTAGGTAACTTTATTTTGCCAAACTCAAACTCCAAATTACATTTATCGGCAATAATTTGGGTGTTGGAAATCGCTTCCGGCGTGTCAGGGAAAAGCGCCGCCATCTCTTCTGCCGATTTTAAATAAAACTCGTTAGTTTTAAATTCAAGCGCATTATCATCGGTAATTTTAGTAGCCGTTTGAACACATAATAACACCTTGTGCGCTTTGTAATCTTCTGCGGCGGTATAATGCGCATCGTTTGTAGCTACAAGCGGTATTCCGGTTTCTCCTGACAAGCGTACAAGCTGTGGATTTATAAGCTTTTGCTCGTTTATGCCGTGGTCTTGAATTTCTAAATAATAGTTGCCGTCACCGAAAACCTTCTTGTGCCATAAAGCCGTTTGCTTTGCCGCTTCGTAGTCACCCTTTAAAAGTTGCTGCGGGATTTCACCCGCAAGGCAGGCAGAAAGCGCAATAATGCCTTCATTATATTTTTCTAATAGTTCTCTATCAACACGGGGTTTATTGTAAAACCCTTCGGTAAAGCCGCGAGATACAAGCTTAATAAGGTTTTGATAGCCTACGTTATCTTTACACAAAAGCACTAAATGGTTATATCCGTCTATACCCTTTTGCTTGTCAAAACGGCCACGGGTAGAAACGTAAACTTCACATCCGATTATCGGCTTTATGCCCTTTTCTTTTGCATATTTATAAAAATCAATAACACCATACATCACGCCGTGGTCGGTAATAGCAATGCTTTTTTGACCAAGTTCTACCGCTTTGTCGATTACGTTTTTAATGCGGTTACAACCGTCTAAAAGACTATATTCCGTATGCAAATGCAAATGTGTAAAATCCATAGTTTCCACCACCTTTACAAAAAATTAAAAATTTTTATTCATCCCAGCGAATAACACCATTTATTCTGTTATCAATTTCCTTTAGCATTATTTCAGTATCAGCAGGAATTGCATTCTTTTCTTTAAATTCCAC
>JBGVDY010000245.1:0-4279 GCA_045119585.1 Acutalibacteraceae bacterium
TTATTGCCGCAAAATCAGGCGCGGATTATGTTGCTCCTTATGTAAACCGTCTTGATAATATTATTGGTGATGGTTGTAACGTGGTAGCAGAGATTGTTTCCCAGTTTAAGATTCACAATCTTCCGTGTAAGGTTTTGGCTGCAAGCTTTAAAACTGCTGAACAGGTGCACAAATGCGCTGAAGTAGGTTGTCAATGTGTAACGGTTTCAGCTGATATCTTAAAAACAGTTATAGCACACCCAATGACCAATGCCGCTATTGAAGGCTTTGATAAGGATTGGAAAAGTGTTTACGGTGACAAAACAATTCTTGATTTTTAAAAATATGATATAACGAAAGAAACCGCCCTGTTGGGCGGTTTCTTTTATATAATAAAAGGGGAAACGTTTTTAATAACGTAATGTTTTAGGACATATCCATTTACAACCCCTAAAACATAATATGCAAAGTTATTCAAGTGGTGACTTGCGAACAAATAAAATACCCAAAGTATCTGCACCACAGTGTGAAGAAATGGTACAACCGGCTCTGGTTATTAAAACTTCCTTAAAGGGAGCAGTCTTTTTAACCTGTTCAGCAACGGCATTAACAATATCCATATCAACGCCCGCATGGGTAACGAAAATACGACTCAAGTCAACATCTTCCAAATTAGCAAGGCGTTCTGCAACATATTCTTCTAAAACAGCGCCATACTTACCGCGGTATTTTTTGCCAACACCCATTTTACCAAACTTTACTTCAATACAAGGCTTTAATTTTAGAAGGTTTGCACCCATCATTGCAAGTGCCGAGCAACGACCGCCTTTGTGTAAATATTCAAGGTCATCAATAACAAAGGATGCGTCAACACAAGGTACCATTGCGTTTATCTTTTCAACAATTTCTGAAGCTTCTAAGCCTTTTTCTGCCATTTCTGCAGCGGCTAAAACTAAAAGACCATTACCTGTTGAAAGGTTGCGTGAGTCTATAATATAAATGTTTTCAAACTCACTGGCAGCAAGGCAGGTGTTATTATAAGTGGAAGAAAATTCCGAGCTTAAGGAGAAGTGAATAACAGTTTTACCTGCATCGGCAAAGGGTTTAAAATAATCTATACAGTCACCAACGTTTGTAGCGGTGGTTTTTGGTAATTCACCTGTTTTATTGTGGTGAGCGTAGATATCATCGGGGTTAATATCTACTCCGTCAAAATAAGTTTTATCACCTAAAGTAACGCCAAGAGGTATTATAGAAATATTGTAACGCTCGCGAAGTTCGGCAGTTAAATCGCAAGTGCTGTCACTAGAAATTATAATATTGTTCATATTATGCCTCCAAAAAACATTTTTTATATTATAATTATTATAACATTAAAGTCCTATTATTTCAACTTTATTTTTTATTAGGGATTCTTTTTTGCATATTTTGTAATAATTTGTAACTAAAAAAACTATAGTATGTATGGTATACTATTAGATGATGAATTTTTAATGAAAGGGGGATTCGGGATATGGTAATTAAGCGTTATGTAAAAAGTTCTCTTTTTTACATTGTGTTGGCGGTACTTGTGGCTGCTATCGTGGCTTCTGCAGCATTTTTAGTGGTTAAAAATAATCAGATTAAGAAAAGCCAAAATGATTTGGCTACAACTAATCAAGAGCTTATAGAAGCTAGAAAACAGTTGGAAACAACCAAGAAAGAGCTTGAAAACAGTAAGGCGGCTCAAAGTAAGCTTGAAAAACGTTTGGAACAAGCAAAGAGCGAAAACAAAAAGCTTGAAAACGAGAATAAAAACTACAAAAAAGAGATTGAAAAGCTTAGTGCTAAGAAAAAGGCTGAGGTGGAAAAACTCACCGCAAAACAAAATTCACCTCAGTCTAAATATCCTAAACCTACAAAGGTTTGTTATTTAACCTTTGATGACGGTCCCTCTGACAACACTCTAAAAATACTTAAAATTTTAGATAAATATGACGCTAAGGCAACCTTTTTTGTTATAGGTAGCGCAAAACTGGAATATCTTCCCAAAATTGAAAAAGCAGGTCACGCTATTGGACTACACTCTAATACACATGAATATTCTCAAATTTATAAAAGCGAAACTGCATTTTTTAAGGATATAAATAAACTTTCTAAAAAGATTGAAAAGAAAATAGGCGTTAAAACAATGCTTTTGCGTTTCCCCGGTGGAAGTAACAATTTGGTAAGCAAGAAGTACAAAAAAGGCATTATGAGCGACCTTACAACACAGGTGCAAATCAAGGGTTATGCTTATTTTGATTGGAATGTTGATTCGGGAGATGCTTCAGGGCACAACGTTCCGGCGTCGCGTATAACCAATAACGTTTTAAAGCAAGCAAAAAATAAAAATTCTATTTGTGTGCTTATGCACGATACAGGTGCTAAAGGTACTACTGTTAAAGCTTTGCCCAATATTTTGGATGGACTTAAAAAACAAGGTTATAAGTTTGAAGTTTTAACAGAAAAAACCTACGGTTATCATTACAAGGTGAATAACTGATATGAAGCTTAAAGCTAACGCGAAAATAAATTTGTCTTTAGAAATATGCGGAAAACGTCCTGACGGCTACCACCTTATTGATACGGTTATGCAGTCGGTCAGCCTTTATGATGAAGTATCAATTCAAAAGGCTGAGGAAATAACCGTTAAAACCGATATCGTCGGTTTAGACGGTGAGGACAATTTGGCATATAAAGCGGCCCAACTATTTTTTAGCGATTTTAAAATTAACGGTGGCGTTAAAATAGAAATAAAGAAAAATATTCCATTATCGGCAGGCCTTGGCGGAGGCAGTGCGGATGCGGCTGCGGTGCTTGTTGGATTAAGACAACTATATAGTAATATCATAACCGATGAAGAGCTTGAGAAAACTGCGCTTAAATTAGGTGCGGACGTACCTTTTTTTATTAGTGGCGGTTGTAAGCGAGCTGAGGGTATTGGCGAAATTCTTACCCCATTAAAACCTTTAAACAAGGGCTTTATTTTGCTTTGCAAGGGTGAAGAAAAGACCTCTACAGGTGAAATGTACCAAATTTTAGACAGCAAGGAATATAAAAAATGCGATACCGCTGCCGTAATAAAAGCGGTAGAGCAAAATGATTTAAATGGTATTTCAAAAAATATTTATAATGCATTTTTAGAAGTTTGGAAAGAAAGCTTTGTTAAAAAGGCAATGCTAAAAGAAAAACCGTTGATTGTTTCGCTTTCGGGTAGCGGTCCTACTTGGTTTGCTTTATATCAAAATGAAATTGATGCACAAACCGCAAAAAATAATCTTGAAAACCAAAACATTGAGTGCTTTGTTGTGGCGGCACAAGACAAAGCAATAATTTTTGAATAAAAAAATAAACTTCTGTCAATATTCTTGTTAGAATTTTTTGACAGGAGTTTTTTTATGAGTAAAAGAATAAAACTTTCACTGTGTTTTGGTCTTATTTGCGCTATACTTTTAGCTATGACGAATTTTAATGCTTTGTGTGACGATTTAAGACGAAATGTGTTAAGGCTACATATTATAGCTAATTCAAACAGTATCGCCGACCAGAATCTAAAGCTTGAAATAAGGGATGAAATTTTAAAAGAATCGTCTGCAGTGTTTGCGAGCGCACAAAATCTTTCGGTGGCTGAAGATAAAGCGAAGGGACAACTTTCGCATTTTAACGAGATTGCCAACAGGGTAATAAAGGAAAACGGTTTTAACTATAAAGCAGAAGTGTCTTTAGGGGAATGCTTTTTTGAAACAAGACATTACGATACGTTTAGTCTGCCGGCAGGTAATTACCGTTCGCTTATAATAAGGTTAGGTGAAGCTAAGGGCAAAAATTGGTGGTGTGTAATTTTCCCAAGCGTTTGTATTCCTGCGGCTACAAGCAATTTAAGAGATAGCGTAAAAGAAGAATCTGCCCAAATTGCAGAACAATCGGGCAGATATATAATTAGATTTAAAACTGTTGAAATTTACGAAAAAATCAAAAACTTTTTCGGTTAAAATTTGCGTATTTCCAAAGAGTCGTCATCGGTACCTTTTTCAATATTGCGAATGGTTATATAGTAGCTATAATCATCATTTACTTTAATGAGTAGTCGGTCTCCAACCTTTTTGCCCATAAGCGCACTGCCTAAGGGGGACTCTTTACTGATAAGTCCTTCCATAGAGTTTTGCCGTAGTGTGGTTACAATTCGCACCTTTTCTTCACAGTCATCTTCTTCGACAAAGTAAGTGACGGTATCAAAAAGACCGACTTCATCCTCTTCGCTTTTAGCATCAATAATAAT
>JBGVDY010000246.1:0-3493 GCA_045119585.1 Acutalibacteraceae bacterium
CTTCGAATGATACCAAGTCCCGAACAAGGAACGTCACATAAAATACAATCAAATTCACCTAAATCAGAATTATAAACCGTCGCATCATGAACTTTTGTTTTAATAATACTCAAACCTAAACGTTTTGCTGATTTTTCTATAAGTTCCGTTTTATGGGGATAAAGGTCACATGCTATAATTTCACCTTTATTCTCCATTAATATTGCTGAACTAAATGTTTTACCTCCTGGAGCACTACAAACATCAAGCATACGTTCATTTGGCTTTGGATTAAGAATTGTTACTGCAGTTTGAGAGGCGGCATCCTGAACAAAGAAATGACCTTCTTTATAAAGTGAATTATTGGAAATATCAATGCCGTTTTCTAAAATAACAGCACCAAAAGGCTTATATTCGGTTGAATTTACACCAATTTTGTCCTTAAAAGTGTCTATATCGGTTTTTAAGGTATTAACTCTTACCGTTAAAGGCGCCGGTTTTAAACCTTCATCTAAAAGCAATTTAGCGCTTTCTAAGCCATAATCATTTATAAAACTCTTTATAATATCTACAGGACAAGAATATCGAATACTTAAAGAATGTAGATCATCACCTTGCGGTAGTGATAAATCACTTCTTAAAGCAGAGCGTAAAACACCGTTTATAAAACCGGCATTACGACTTTCTTTTGAACTCTTAACAATTTTAACTGCTTCATTTACAGCTGCGCTTTCAGGGATTTTTGTTAAAAACATTATCTGATATAGCGCAATTCGTAAATTTGCCAACGTAAAAGGTTGAACCTTTTTAAGAGGGGTTTTAATAAATTTTTTTAAAATATAATCAATAGTAATTTTGCGCTCAATTACACCGTAACCTAAGGTTGTAACAAAACACTTGTCCTGGGGGGAGATTTCAAATTCTTTAAAATATGAATTTAAGGTTAAATTACTATATGAATTATTGTTTTCTATTTTTAAAAGTATAGAGGCAGCAATTTTTCTGGCATTAGGCATATTATTCACCAATAATTGTGCCTAATGCAATGGGCTTACCGCACAGCATTTGCTTAGCAGACATTTGCTTACTACCTTCCATTTGAAGTTCTAAAATACGAATAGAAGTATTGTCACCGCAAGCGATTACAAGTTCATCAGTATTACCTATTACTGTGCCGTACCTTGCATTAGTTTTATCACCGATTAGTGTCTTAATAACCTTAACGCGTTTACCATTCAAGAAGAAATGAGCGCAAGGCCAAGAATAATATGCTCTAGCAGCATTATGAATTTCATTAGCAGTCTTAGAAAAGTCTAAAACAGCCATTTCTTTTTTTATAATATGAGCGTAAGTAGGCTCGCCTTCTTGTTTTTTAGGTGTAATATTACCGTTTTCAATGTTTTTTAGAGTAGATATCATTAAATCGGCACTAATAACTGCTAAGCGGTCAAATAGTTCTTCTGCAGTTTCATTCTCTCCGATTTTAACTTTTGCAGTTTCTAAAATATCACCTGTATCAATACCTTCATCCATAAGCTGAGTAGTAACACCGGTTTCAGTTTCCCCAAAAAGTATTGCATATTGAATTGGTGCAGAACCTCGGTATTTTGGTAAAAGTGATGCATGACCGTTAACACATCCGTATTTAGGTATATCTAAAATTTCTTTAGGTAATATTTTACCATAAGCTACAACAACTAAAACATCGGGTGCAATTTGTCTTAAAATTTCGGCACTATCACCTGTTTTCAAGGAATTAGGCTGATAAACAGGAATGTTATTTTCAGTTGCTAATACTTTAACCGGAGGCGGTGTAAGAATATGCTTTCGTCCAACAGGTTTGTCAGGTTGTGCGAATACGGCAGCAATTTCGTGCTCGGTTTTAAGCAACGCATCCAATGTAACTGCTGCATAATCAGGTGTACCCATAAATACAATTTTCATATTACTTTCCTTTATTAGCTTTATCGATATATAAAATACCGTCTAAATGGTCAATTTCATGACATAATGCACGTGCTTTTAAACCTTCGCCGGTAACAGTAAAATTATTACCAAATCGGTCTTGAGCGCGTACTGTAACCTTCATAGGACGGGTTACTTCACTAAATTTATTAGGAAGTGACAAGCACCCCTCGTTATCGGTTTGTGAGCCGCTAGTTTCAACAATTACTGGGTTTATAAGTTCAATTAGTCCGTCGCCAACATCAATGATACAGTATCTTCTTAATATACCAACCTGTGGTGCAGCAAGGCCAACGCCCTCAGCTTTGTACATAGTTTCTTTCATATCATCAAGTATTGTATGAAGTTTTTCATCAAAATGCATTTGTGTACGACAAATCTTACGTAATACTTCATCGCCATAAGTAACAATATTGCGAATTGCCATTATTATACTCCTATTAAATAAAAGTTTCGGGGTTAATATCAACACCCACAGATATATCGTTTTTAAGTTTTAGATCTAATGCTTTTTTAAGCATTTCTCTAAAACGTTTATTGTTTCTATGTTTTATAATAATTCGATATCGATATCGGTTATTAACCTTAGGAATACTACTTGGAGATGGTCCTAATAAAATAAGTTTAACATCTGAGTATTCTTTAGTTATCATTTCCTTAATTTTAGCAAAAATGTCGTTAATTGTATTTACAGCATTTTCTTGGAAAATAGATTGCACCGTTACAACCGAAATATCGCAGTATGGTGGATAAGTAAGTAGTTTGCGAGTTAAAATCTCCTGATTATAAAAAGTATCATAATCTTGATTTTTTGCTAACTCAATTATATTGTTTTGTGGGTTAACTGTTTGAATAATTGCTTTGCCGGGAGTTTCACCCCTACCTGCTCTCCCTACAACCTGAGTAAGTAATGAAAAAGTTCTTTCAAAGCTACGATAATCTTCAGAGAAGGATGCACCGTCAGCACCAATTACTCCTACCAACGTTACATTTGGAAAATCAAGTCCTTTTGCAACCATTTGCGTACCGAGCAGAATATCATACTCACCTTTTGCAAAAGCGTTTAAGTAAGTCGAATATGAGTCACGTGTCATTGTGCTATCTGCATCAAGACGTAATATCTTTGCATCTTTAAAAAGTGCTTGTAATTCTTCAGCTGCTTTTTGTGTACCAACACCTAAAAACTTTAGGTGCTCGCCGCCACATTCGGGACATTTATTAGTATAAGGTAAAGAATGACCGCAATAATGACACATTAAACGGTTATTAGCTGAGTGATAGGTCATTGAAATACTGCAGTTAGGACATGTGGCAACATACCCACAATTAGGACACGAAATATACGTGTTATGACCACGTCTGTTAAGCAATATTATTGCTTGTTTATTATTTTGTAAAGTATCTGAAAGTTGCTCATAAAGAGCAGTGCTTATACTTGAAGAATTACCGTTTAAAACTTCTTGCTTCATATCAACAGTTTCTACTTCAGGTAAAACTGCATTACCGTAACGGTTTCTAATAGTATATAAAGAATATTTTCCACTTTTAG
>JBGVDY010000247.1:0-4426 GCA_045119585.1 Acutalibacteraceae bacterium
TATAGCAGCATAAGGGAATAACGTTGTATAGCTTATATCAAGCAGTTTACCTGCAAGAATAGGGGTTACAATTTGCGCCGACATACTAAAGGTGTAGTAAAGACCGGTAAACTTACCTACTGCACTACCAGAACACATTTCTACAACCATTGGGAAGCTGTTTACATTAATTGCTGCCCAAGCAACACCTACAAGAGCAAAAAGTACCATAAGCATAATGTGGAATTCGTGATAGAAAAGGGTGTAAACGTATCCTGCAAAGAAGCAAGCGGCAAGAAGTGCTACGCCAAGCTTTATGATAAGCTTTCTGCCAAAACGTCCGGATATTACACCAACGGGGATATAGCTTGCAATTGCACCTGCAGTTGCTACGGTTAAGCAAAGCGATGCTTGACCTACCTTCATGCCCCACATTTCTTCTGCGTATACGGTAAACCAAGTGGTGATACCGTTGTAACCGATATACCAAAGTGCAACCGAAAGCAAAAGGAAAACAAGGCTTCGTTTAACAGCCTTAGGCATTTTTTCTTCTTTTGAATTTTCATCTTTAACCGATAGATTTTCTTCCGGGTGTTGCGCTTCATAATCGGCTTGCTCTTTACATAGCTTTGGCTCATTTACGCCAAACATTACAACTAAAAGCGAAATAATCATTATTAAGCCAACTATTATGAAAATTGGAAAATAGTTAATATGCTCAAGACCGTCGGTACGGCTTTTTGAATAAAGTATGCTTGTAATAATTAGATAAAGCACACCGCCGACAGCTCCCATAAGGTTAATAATCGCATTACCCTTACTTCGTAAAGGCTTTGGGGTTACGTCGGGCATTAAAGCTACCGCAGGACTGCGGAACGTACCCATTGCGATAAGTAATAAGCCTAAATTGATTATAAATAAAACAATTTTTAAAGAACTTGGTGCTGCATAGTAGCTGTTATCTAGTAGCGGCAAGCCCATCATTAAAACTACTGCTGCAATGGTGCCGAATAAAATGAACGGGCGGCGTCTGCCTAAAGGACTTTTGCACTTGTCCGAAAGGGAGCCGAAAAGCGGTAAAAGGAATAGCGCTAAAATATTATCGAACGCCATAATAATACCCGAATAGGTTTTAGGGATATTGAAGGTGCCTGTTAAAATTTTTGGTACAAGACTGTCGTACATTTGCCAAAATGATAAAATTGACAAGAAGGCAAAGCCGACAAGTACTGTGCGTTTAACGTTGAGTTTCATAGTCCACCTCGTATAACTGTTTTTTCTTAAATAATATCCCAATTTTCGAAAAAAGTCAATATTTATGCTTTTTATATTAAGTGCGTAATTATTAAATAAAAAAGTATTGCCGTTTATATTAATATATGCTATAATAATATGAATTATTGTGGATTAGTGTGTTTATTTTTGAGGAGGGGATACGAAAAATGAGAATTTTAGGTATAGACCCCGGTTATGCAATAGTAGGATACGGTGTTGTGGATTACGAAAAGAACCGTTTTTCGGTAAAAGGCTATGGCGCTATTACTACAAAAGCAAATACACCTTTTCCGGAAAGACTTTCGGTAATTTATAACGATACGTGCGAAATTATTGAAAAATATAAGCCCGACCGTTTATCTATTGAAAAGCTTTATTTTAACACTAACTCAACAACAGCTATTGACGTTGCTCAAGCAAGAGGTGTAATAGTGCTTGCTGCTAAGAATAAGGGCGTAGATATTTTTGAATATACACCGCTTCAAGTGAAGCAGGCGGTTACAGGCTACGGCAGGGCGGAAAAGCATCAGGTTATGGAGATGGTAAAAAGCCTTTTATCTTTAAAAGCGGTACCAAAACCTGACGATACTGCCGACGCGTTGGCAATAGCAATTTGCGACGGACATTATTCTGATTCATTATTAAGGAGATAAATTATGATAGCTTCTGTTCGTGGAAAACTTATTTATTCAGATAATACCTGTGCGGTAGTCGAATGTGCGGGTGTGGGTTATAAATGTTTTCTTACTAAAAATACACTTTATAATTTGCCGCAAAAAAATGAAGAAATAATGCTTTACACCTATTTGTCTGTGCGTGAAGATGCTATGGATTTATACGGCTTTAAGGATTTAGAAGAATTAGAAGCCTTTAAGCTTATAACTTCGGTAAATGGTGTGGGCGCTAAAATAGGCTTGGCTTTGTTATCTGAATTTACGGCTTCACAGCTTACTTTATATATTGCAAGTAATGACCCTAAGGCACTTACCGCCGCAAGCGGTGTTGGTTTAAAGCTTGCACAACGAATTGTTTTAGAACTTAAGGACAAGGTTGGCTCGCTACAAACGGGTGATGAAATTGTAATTAAGGCTGTGGGTAACGCTACTGTAAATACCAATACTAAGGAAGCGGTTTCGGCGTTGGTATCACTTGGATACACTCAAAGTGAGGCTTCGCTTGCAGTTGGAAAATTAGATCCCGCCCTTTCTACTGAAGAACTTATAAAGGGTGCATTAAAAACTCTCGCAAGGGGGATATAGTAAATGATTGAACAAGAAATGGATTTTGAAAACCGTATAGTTTCTCCCGATTATAACTATACCGAAGATGACGGTGAGTTGACTTTACGCCCGAAAACCTTGGATGACTATATCGGTCAAGACAAGGTTAAGGAAAATTTAAGAATATACATTAAAGCGGCTTTACAAAGAGGAGAAAGTCTTGACCACGTTTTGCTTTACGGCCCTCCCGGTCTTGGTAAAACCACTCTTTCAGGCATTATAGCAAGAGAGATGGGTGTTAACCTTCGTGTTACATCAGGTCCTGCAATAGAAAAACAGGGCGACTTAGTTGCTATTTTGACTTCTCTTAATCAAGGCGACGTGCTTTTTATTGATGAAATTCACCGCCTTTCACGTAACGTTGAAGAGATTTTATATCCAGCTATGGAAGATTTCTCATTGGATATTATTTTGGGTAAGGGTCCTTCGGCTCGCTCTATAAGACTTGACGTTCCGCACTTTACTTTGGTAGGCGCTACAACCCGTTCGGGACAGTTGACTGCACCTTTACGTGACCGCTTTGGCGTGCTTTTAAGGTTAGAACTTTATACACCCGAACAGTTGGCGGACATAGTTACACGTTCGGCAGGTATTTTAGGCATACCGATAGAGCATGACGGTGCTTTGGAAATTGCATCACGTTCACGTGGTACACCGCGTATCGCAAATAGGTTACTGCGCCGTGTAAGAGATATCGCACAGGTAGAGTATGACGGTGTTATTACTGAACAAGTGGCGCAAAGTGCGTTATCTAGATTTGAGATTGATGAACTGGGTCTTGATGATTTTGACCGCAAGATGCTCACAACCATAATCACTAATTATTCGGGCGGTCCTGTTGGTCTTGACACACTAGCGGCGGCTTTAGGTGAAGAAGCGGTTACAATAGAAGATGTTTATGAACCGTATTTAATGCAAATAGGCTTTTTAACACGAACCGCACGCGGACGCTGTGTTACAAAGCTTGCTTATGACCATTTGGATATTAAGCATGAATGCGATTGTGCACAGCAAAAGATTTTATAAAGGAAATTTATAATGAGAACTGTAGAAGGATTTAATGATTACGAGCTTATTGATGCCGATTCAGGCGAGCGACTTGAACGTTGGGGTAACGTTATACTAATCCGTCCCGACCCACAAATTATTTGGTCGGGAGAACGCAAAAATCCGCTTTGGTATAACGCTCACGCCAGATATCATCGTTCAAACTCGGGCGGCGGATATTGGGAAAGCTATAAAAAGGTGCCTGACGTTTGGACAATTAAATACGACGATTTGACGTTCGGTCTTAAGCCTATGGGCTTTAAGCATACAGGTCTTTTCCCTGAGCAGGCGGTTAACTGGTCGCTTGCAAAGAAACTTATAGAAAAAGAAAACCGCGAAATTTCGGTGCTTAATTTATTTGCATACACCGGTGGCGCTACAATTGCTTGCCTTTCGGCGGGCGCTAGCGTTACCCACGTTGACGCTTCAAAGGGTATGGTACAGTGGGCAAAGGAAAATGCCGTGCATTCGCGTTTACAAGACGCGAGTGTTAGGTGGCTTGTGGATGATTGCTTAAAGTTTGTAAAACGTGAAATCAGGCGTGGTAAAAAATACGATGCTATTATTATGGACCCACCGTCATACGGTAGGGGACCTAACGGCGAAGTTTGGAAATTAGAACAGCAGTTAGCCGAGCTTTTAACCGAAACAGGTAAACTTTTGTCAGACAACGCTTTGTTCTTTTTCCTAAATTCATATACAGGCGGTCTTTCTCACACCATTTTAAATTATATGGTATCGGAATATGCTTTAAAAGGTAAAAAGGGTACAGTTTATACCGATGAAATCGGTCTTTATATAACCGAAAAGGGCTTTTCAATGCCCTGCGGTAATACAACAGTTTG
>JBGVDY010000248.1:0-4695 GCA_045119585.1 Acutalibacteraceae bacterium
AAGTAACCTTCTCTCGATTGTATAAGTAAAGAAGTTGGTTCTATACTTAATGATTCTTTCAATCATATCTCTTGCCTCGCTGATTTGCTCAATTTGAGCATCAGTAGGAATTTCTTCACCATAAAGCATTGCTTCAAGTATAATAATTACTTCACTTAACTTTTCAGCATTATCCTCATGTAATATCTCGTAAACCTTTTTCGCGTTCTCACGTATTGTTTGTCCACGCTTTAATCTGTAACCCAACCACATAAACTGGCGCAACATATCTGCATAGTAGAATCTTGCCTGTTTTTCGGTTGATTTATAACGCTTACGCACTTTTTCAAGCTTATAATAACTTTGTGCGCTTGCAGCGTGCATTATTATGAGTAACAACGCTAGTGCCGTTAGCGAGCAGATTACAATAAGCGTAACGTTAAGCGAGGTTGACCATTTAAGGTGAGTACCTGCAACCTCCTTAATTTCTTCCTTCTCTTCTTCCTTCTTGTCGGTATCCTTATCACCGCTTTGCGAAGGATTAATGTCTTGTTGTGCAAAACCGATAGTATGGTAAGTATTTGGCGATGGGTCAAAGGTCATCCAACCTACGTTTGGAATATAGCATTCTACCCAAGCGTAAGGAGAAGAAACGTCTACAAGCTGAGATTTACCGTTTTTACTCGGAATAGTTACAAAACCTGCCGCCAAACGTGAAGGAATACCAAGTTCGCGTGCCATTGCTACCATTGCAGTTGCATAATATACACAGTGACCGCGCTTAGTAGAAAACAGCTTTTCTACAATGTTTTCACCCTTATAAAAAGTATCAGGTTTTATTACATAAGAAAACTGATTATTAGAAAAATATTCATTAATCTTTTTTGCCCTTTGATACTCATTGTATTGGGTATCACGTAGTTCCCTTACAGCATCAAGAACAACTTTGGGCGTTTTTTCGTATAAGGGCTTTGTATAGCGTTTATAGAATTCACTATTCTTATCGTAAAGTGGGTCTTGCATATACGCATAGGTATTAAGAAGCGCGTTCATTTTAGACTCGGTATCATCACTTGCAATATCGTAGCCTAAAGTTTCGATAGTGTATTTGAAGTTCTTTTTATGACCATAGTAAGATATTAACCTACCGCGGCTATCAAAGTTAATAGGATTCTTTGAAGGAGTTAATTCTTCAAATTTTGTAACCTGACCTACTATTGGCAAGAAATTGGTTTTTGCCTTTGTAGTAAAAGTTATAGTAGTTTTCTTAGCAATCCTATTTAAATCAGACATAAAGTCCTTATTACCTAATTGCGAAACAGCAAGATAATTATTTTGTTCTTTTTTCCAAAAAGCGCCGTTTAATCTATAGCTTTTTTCAAAATTTGTAACCCAATTCAAACCGTTAAAGGTATCAAATGCGGTCATTTTAATTCTCGTAGGAACCTTAAGGTTTGTTGTTGCAAGTACACCGTCAGGAATATCATATAGGTCGCCGCCAATAAAAGTACTATTAGTAGCAAGGCCTAAATCAAACAAGGTAATATTAACCTTTTTCTGATCTATATTATAAGTATCGCTTGCGGTTTGAACATCGGTTACTATATTGGTACAAAAGCGATTACGAACACTGCCGTGTGTTGTAGATATCACAAAAAGCGAAGTTATAGAAACTAACACCGCTATAAGCGAAGAAACTGCAACCATTAACCATTTTCTGCCCAAAACACCGAAAATGTTTTTAAAATCGGGCATTTTTTTGTTTTGGAATTTTTCACCTGCAATAAGCGGGAAAATACCAACCACAAGAAACGGTATTGTTAAAATATGATAACCTGTGTAACCAAAAGCATAGTTAGCAACAACAAAAGCTACTGCTACTAAAACGCTAATCCAAGCCTTTTTGGTTATGCGTGCAATGGCGAAATACATTATCGATACGCCAATATTCATAACGGTATGTATCATAGTATAACCCGCACTGGTATACCATTTTGATTCTATTGACATTCCGCCAAACCACCAGCCGAAGAAGCTGGCAACACTTTTAAAGAACGAAATCAAATCTCCACTTATAGAGACTGCCAAGAAAAATACCGGTATTAAAATACCAAAATAAATTACCGAAACCCACCAACGGCGAGAAAGCAACAACACCGCAAGGGTTGCAGCAGCGGTTTGCCAAAGTATAGCCGTTATACCAATTTGGATAGTGAACTGTGAATCTAATATTAAAGCCGTACCCACAGATAAAAGCCAACAACTAAGGCAAACACAAATTAGTTCCAAAAAGGTTTCTTTTCTTTCAAACTTTTCATCCTTGTTTTTACGTTTGAATATTTCACTTAAAAAACTCACAACACACCACCCACCTTTTCTTTGATTTTAGCGGTATCTGTGATTTTTACAGTAACCTCTTGTTCGTGATTATTTTCCTCTTCTGCATTATCTTCAAGAACAGGCGCAGGAATAATACAACGCGCCAATTTACCATTGTTGCAGTAATCGGTAAAATCGCTTATTGTTGCGGGTGTCGGGTTTGAGGATATTAGGAATATTTTATCCGCACCCACAATGTATTTATTATCATTCGGAGTCAATACGAGCGGTTCTTCTGAAGCATAAAATTTAGTATTTGCAAGATTAAACTGCATTTTGCGAACATCATTTTCATTAATAAGTGAATAAGTTTCATTGTCAAAGCCTTGTTCACTTCTTAAAAGAACAATCTCTACAGTGTGGTTTTTGTTCACAAAATAGTTTGCTAATGAAATTGCAGCTTCGGTTGAGATATCAATAATATCACCTTTTGACTCCTCTAACAATCCGGTGTCAAGCGCTATCACTATATTAGGATTTTGAAGCCTTTCATACTGACGTGAATAAAGTTGCTTAGTACGTGCACTGAGTTTCCAGTTAATACGCTTAAGGGTATCACCTTCTCTATAAAGACGTGAATCACCCAAAAGTTCACCTTGTTCAGAGTCTAAGATATTTGTAAGACCGTAGTCACCAAGCGATATAGTTTCAGTGTCGTTTCTTAAAACGTGCGTTTTAGGCATAACCCAAAGCTTTGAAAACTTTTTAACCTTAGTCGAACGAAGAAGTGGCATTGAAAACAGACCAAATAGGTCTTCAAAGCGAAGCTTATCAACACCAACCTCCCAAAGACCTACGTGTCCGCATGGGATATCAAACTCAAACTTATGCTCAATAACTAAGGACGGAATCATTAAAAACGAATACTTGCGTCGCTTTTGTTTTTTGGGTATGTAGTCGGCATTCTTAATAGAAAGATAACCTGCAACCGGCAAAAGTGCAACACCGCGAAGTCTAAGCGTATACTTAGCTACATCTTCACGCAAAGCCGAAGTTTTATCTATTTTGGATTTCAAACTTAAGGTAACAGAAGCCAAAAGTATAGACACTAACGAATAAATTTCTAACACACCTACGCAAAGCGCGACTATTAAAAATTCGTGCATTTCTGTACCTAAAGCAAAGATTAGTAATATCAACTCTAAAAGAGTGACAACAAATCCTCTTAAAGTCATAAATTAAAATTTCCTTTCAGCAGGAATTAGTCGTTAAATTAAAATATTAGCCTTTAACCTTGGGAACTTTTACTGTGTTTAGGATATCGTTAATAGCATCTTCAGCAGTAGTTCCGCTTGCACCTGAACGGTTTTTCATAATCATTCTATGTGCTAAAACATAAGGAGCCAAGCGCTTAACATCATCGGGTATTACATAATTTCTACCTTCTAAAATTGCTAAACCGCAAGCAGCCTGCGCAAGCGCAATAGAGCCACGGGGACTAACACCTGTAGAAACAGTTTCATAGTCACGGGTAGCGGTTGTAATTTCAACTATATATTTCATTACGTCGTCCGCAATGAAAACAAGCTCTAAAGCTTCTTGAATTTTAATAATTTCTTCAGCAGTAGCAACTGCTTGTAAATTAATTTCCTTAAGTGCAGAACGGTTTTTACGAATAATATCTATTTCCGAATCAAATGAAGGGTAACCCATTTTAATCTTCATTAAGAAACGGTCAAGCTGAGCTTCAGGAAGCGGATACGTACCTGCGGTATCAACAGGGTTCTCGGTAGCCAAAATCATAAACGGTCTTGGTAACTGGTATGTAACACCGTCAACCGTAACTTGTCTTTCCTGCATTGCTTCTAAAAGCGCAGACTGTGTTTTAGGGCTGGCACGGTTAATTTCATCGGCCAATACAATTTGAGCATGTACACTACCTTTGTGGAATGATTTTTTACCGGTATTAATATCGTAAACGTTAAAACCGGTAATATCAGAAGGAAGTACATCAGGAGTAAACTGTATACGTTGGAATTCACAACCCAAAGAAGCAGCCAAAGCGCTTGCCATTGTAGTTTTTCCAAGACCCGGAAGGTCTTCAATTATGATATGACCAGAGCAAATAAGCGAAACTAAAAGCATATCAATAACTTCGTCCTTGCCTACTACAACCTTTTTGATGTTTTCTTTAATGGCTTCTATACATTTGATTTTTTCCATTAGATTTTCTCCTTTTCAGGTTAAAATTATACTAAGTAATAATAACATAAATAATCACGCTTTGCAACAAATTTTCGTTGAAAATTTACAATTTTTTTATTGTAAACTGCATTTATTTACACTTTTATTTTAAAAATAAAAACCGAGTTCTTATAACTCGGTTTTGTTTTATCC
>JBGVDY010000249.1:0-7344 GCA_045119585.1 Acutalibacteraceae bacterium
TTACCGTCAATAAGTGAATACTCTTCACCCTTATAGGTCAAACTGGTGTAATCCTCATTAAAACTTGCAGTTTCACTTGCTCCGCCAAGCGGTACAGGACCTACAGCGCTAACCGATACCGTAAAAATAGAAACGGCAACCAATGCGCAAAGTATTATATTTAATAATTTTTTCATTTCGCCGCTCCCCCTTATGTCAAATTAAGCTTTCGGTCAAGCAAGTAGTAATTGATGATATAGAATATTCCGCCAATCAAAGTTATAAACAGTAATACGCACAAGGCTATTAATGCTACAATTAGCTTCACGTTGCCTTCGGGCAAGTTTTCAAACTTTGTTTCAAGTGCTACTGTGCCAAATATAACCAATAGCGTTGTTACAAACGAGAATGCCGAGTTTGCAGCATAATAAATACCTATAGATGCTACAACCTTTGCCTTTTTGGTAATAATAGAACCTATTGTAATACAAATAAACAATAACAATAATGCAAGCACAGAAAGTGAAATCATTATTAAAATTCCTTCTAACAAATATACAAATATGTATCCGCCAAGCTCTTTCCAAATTGTAGCGGCAGCCTCTTTAATACCTATTAAAAATTCCTTCTTAAAAATATCTTTATAAAAGGCCACAAAAAGCATAAGTAAAACGTCAAAGCCTATTACTAAAAAGGTTGCAAATTCTAAAACAGCGGCCGAAATCAGTTTAGAATTTAAAATATCGCTACGCTTTACAGGTAAAGTAAAGGTAAGATAGCCTTCATCGGTAAACAAGTTTTTATAGTATCTTATAAAAATCATTACTGTAGAAAACACCGCAAAAACTATCACTCCAATATAGGTGAGCATTAACGCAATACCTGCCGAAGCATCTAATATAGCAGGAAGTTCTTTCTCGGACTCAAGAATTGTAATACATTTTCCCGATAAAGCACTCAAACCGGCAGTAACCACAGCTACTATCCACCAATATTTAAACAGTGCTTTAAAATCGTGTTTTAAGAGCTTTTTTAACATTTGAATTCCTCCCTGAAAATAGCGTCAAGCGACATACCACGCTCGTTTCTTACCTCTTCAGCGTTACCGCTTAAAACGATTCTACCGCCATAGGTTATAAACATAAAATCATCTAAAACTTGTTCTACGTCACTTATAAGGTGGGTGGTAATTATAATAGAAGCATCGGGATTATAATTACTTACAATAGTACTTAATATATAATCTCTGGCAGCAGGATCAACGCCGGCAATAGGCTCATCAAGTAGATAAAGCTTCGCATTACGCGCCATAACAAGTATTAACTGTACCTTCTCTTTGTTGCCTTTAGAAAGAGAAGCGATTTTTTTGTTTGCGTTTATACCCAAATCAGCCAAAAGCTTCTCGGCAACGTCGATACGGAAATCTTCATAAAATTCGGCGAAAAATTTTATAAGCTCGCTAACCTTTTGTTGAGGATTAAAATAAGGTCTTTCAGGCAGATATGAAACCATAGCGGCAGTGTTTTCGCCAACCTTTTCACCGTTTACTAAAATTTCACCCTTATCGGCCTGTAAAATACCCGATATCAGTTTAATTAGTGTAGATTTACCGCAACCGTTAGGTCCTAAAAGTCCAACAATTTTTCCGCTTTCAATAGAAATATTTAAATCCATTAGAACAGGAAAATTCTTTTTATAAGATTTTGTTATATTCTTAACCTCTAAAACGTTCATAGTTCTATCTCCTTAACTATTGATAAAAGCTCTTCCTTCGTAACAGAAAGCTCTTTAGACTTAGCCACAAAATCATTGAAAAGCTGTTTTACAAGCTTCTTTCTGCAGTTTTCAATAACCTGTGTATCTTCGGTTACAAACCTACCCTGCGTACCTTTTGAAACAATGATTCCCTCATCTTCAAGTTCGCTAAAGGCGTGCTGTATCGTGTTAGGATTAACCGCCGCTTCAAGCGCTAACTGTCTAACACTTGGTATTTGCTCGGAAGGCAAATACTTACCCGAAAGAATTGAAACAGTAATTCTTTCGGCAATTTGCAAATAAACCGGTTTTTCGGATGAAAAACTCCAAGCCATTGTATCACTCCTTTTTATGTATTAGTGTACTATCACAATAATACACCGCTTTCCTGAATTTGTCAATACTTTTTAAATATACAAAAACCGCAAAGGCTATAAACAATTGCCCTTGCGGTTTTTAATTTTATTGTTGGTTACGCTTTTTAATTGTCTTATACACAAATAATCCAATACCTATCCAAGATATAACGCATACCGCAATCACAACAATTATTAATATTGTTGCCATTGTATTTTCGTTGAAGCTGTTATCAAAATCCGAAATTTCTTCAACCGCGTTTTCTTCCTTTTCTTCACTTGAAGTTACTTCGGAAGATTCAATTTCGGCTTCGCTGGAAGTGTCGTCCAATTTATCATCACTATTATCAACAACGCTTGACGTAAAATCTTCTTTATTAAGGACGTCGAAAAGTGTTTTACCCTTAGGAATTATTATTGTATTTTTAACCTTAGAACAGTATTCACATCTATTCTCTGCAAGACCCGATTCCTTGAGTGTTGCCTCTTTAACGGTAACGGCTCTATAACTATGCTTTGCATATCCGTTCTCGCTATCGTATTTAACACTTGTGCCATTACATCCCTTAACGGTACACTTTGCAATCAAGGTTGCAAGTTCTTCACAAGTAGCAATAGTCTTTCGTTCGTATTTGCCAAATTTATGGGCAGCGGTATCCGCCACTTCATAGGTGCCACTCTTACCGCAACGTTCGCACTTACCCTTTGCAACAGCGTTTTCCGTACAGGTTGCCTTTTTCTTGATTTTACCGTTTTTTATATCATGACCAAACGATTCACAAACCGATTCTAAAATCTCTTTAGAAGGAATTTTTTCACCCGTATATACACCAAAGTTTTCATAAACATAATTCCAGGTTGCAACCTTAACCTTGCTTGCTCCCTTAGAATCAATATAGGATAAAAGCTCGGTCATATTATTTTTTGAAAACTCGGTAAAATCGTGCGCTGATATAACCAACCATTCTTTTTCGCTTATAGCTTTATCAATACGCGATTTGATAGAATCTAAAGTATTATCCTTAAGCCAAATGCGTTCTTTTTTATACTGTGGCGATACGCCGTAAGCGTTGGAATATTTATAATACTTTCTTGAAACGGTTTCAATTAAATTATAATTGGCAGTTGCTTCTTTACCACCGTCGCCGGCTTCAATAATACCGTCAACAGTAAAGCCAAGCGCAGTTAAAGCCTTAAACGAATCACCAATTTGTTTTTCAACAGTAGCACGACTACAGTTGTCTTCGTGTAATACATCGTGGCTATAGGTGTGTGAAAGTATTTCAAAACCTTCTGCTTCAATTTTTTTGAAAAAGTCGGCCGTTTCTTTATCACCGCTAACCTTATTTGCAATAAGCGCAAAACACGCAGGCATATTAAAATCTTTAAATATTTCGTAGCATTGTTTTGAAAACGGCATCCTACCGTCATCAAAAACAAAGGTTACGTATGCCTTGTCAAACTGCTTCATTGTAAAATCGTTAGGTTCGGCCTTGACAATTAAAGTACCAAAAAGCGAAACGGCAATAACCATAACCGCCATTATAAGACAAAGTATTTTTCTTAATTTATTTTTCATAATATACTCCAACACATACAAATTGATTTCATATAACATCCATTACAGAACACTACAATATTTAATGTATACCATAAAAAAACTTTTGTCAAGTTTTTTAGCTGTACCATTTATAGGACACACTCCGTAATATAATAAAGACACAACAAAAACAAAGGAGAAATAAAAATGTTATTTGTACTACTTCTTTCAGTCCTTATCATAATTGCTATGCTCGCCCCCAAAAGAAAAAATAAAAAAGGTGTTTTGGGTGTAATTCTTGCATTACTTTATTTTCCGATTGGTGTAATATTTGCGCTTACAAAAAAATATAAATAATATAAAAAAACACTTGACAAAGTAGCTTTTATAGACTATAATATGGATAACGAACAAATGTTCGGGAGGTAAAAATCATGACGTTCATTCAGTTAATTACAACTTTATTAGAAATTTCGGCTTTTATAGGCCTTATTTGGTGCATCTTCCATGAAGACACTTTAGTTGCGTTTGAAGAAAAGGTTTTTGCGGCTATTCGCCGTAAGCGTTTGCGCGTAGTTAAAGCAAGACGCACCCGTAGCTATAATATTTAATATTTCTTTTCCTTTGTCTTTAATATAACAAGGCGGCAGTAGGGTTTTTTCCTTACTGCCGCCTTGCTTTATATATTATATTTTTCTTTGTCGCGGTTTATTTGTTTTTGGTAACGGTCTTCCTCAGAAAAAATACAACCACAATATTTTTGCATATAAAAACCTTTTTCACGCGCAAGCGCATTGCCGTTTCTAAAGTTTTCGCGAAAATCACGGTATAAAAATTTCACACCGTATTTTTGTTCTAATCTTTCGCCTATTTCTTTCATTTTATTATGGTCCTGGTAAAGGCTTGCAAGCAAGGTTGTGGTAAATGCATCAAAGCCGTTTTGCTTTGCGAATATTGCCGCCTGTTCCATTCGGCTTTCGTAACAATAGCCGCAGCGGTTATCTATATCCCTTACTACTGCTTTAACAAAATCGCGAAGTCCATAACACTCTTTCATATAAAGCTTTAAATTTATTTCCTTGGCATATTCTATTAGACTGTCGCGACGTGCTTCATATTCTTTAAATGGGTGAATATTTGGATTATACCAAAAAAGCGATAGCTCTGCCCCTTCCGATAAAAGCGGGTCTATGCACGAAAGTGAACAGGGAGCGCAACAACAATGAAGTAATACTTTCATAAATTCTCCTTAAATTTTTATAATAACAGGCATAATGCCGTTCGGTTCAATATCTATTATAGCATACGATTCATGAAAATCGCGTCCCTTTGAACAAGAACCGGGATTCACAAGATAAATTCCATCTTCATATACTATATTAGATACGTGCGTATGTCCATAAAGTGCGATTTGACAATCGTTTTGTTTCGCCGCTTCCAAAAGCCTACTAGTGCCATATTTAACAGACAAGGTATGCCCGTGTGTATAAAAAATCTTCTTATCCCCTACTTTTGCAACCGCCGTAGATGGATAGGTAGAATAATAGTCACAGTTGCCCGAAAGGATGTAAAACTTTTTATCGGGGAATATATATTCCATATTTTCCATATCGGCTTCGCAGTCACCTAAAAAGAAAACTGCTTTTGCTTCACTTTGGGTATAAAGAATTTTTTCTATAACGTCGCTTCTTTTATGCGAATCCGAAATAACAACTATCCGCAAACAATCACCTTTCATTCTAAACTTAAAATTTAAACATAAATATATTACAAGGGGGATTTTTTATGAATAATATTGATATCGATAAAATCTTAAAAGAAAATGGTAAAAACATCAGTAAAGAAACTATTGAACACGCAAAACGCACAGGTGATACTTCTGCCCTTTTGAAAAACCTGAACGATAGCGACAAGCAAAAGCTTCAAGATATTTTATCCGACAAGCAAAAACTTCAGGATGTTTTAAAAAGTCCGCAAGCACAAATGCTTTTAAAACTATTTGGTGGCAAAAATGGATGACCTTAACAAAAAACTTACGGAAATTTTAAACGACCCCGAAAGTATGAACCGCGTTCGCGAAATGGCGGAAAGTATACTAACGGACAATAATCAAAAAGAAGAAACTGTTGACGAATCAATTTTTGGAAATTTAAACGGCGCAGAACTTGGCAATATAATGTCTATAGTTTCAAAGCTTAACCAAAAAAACGAAGACCCAAGAACAACACTGCTTACAGCACTAAAGCCACATTTAAGCGAGCGAAAACGCGAAAAGGTTGACACCGCGATTAAAATTTTGCGCTTACTCGAACTTTTACCTTTACTAAAAGAAAGTGGTGTTTTAGGTAAACTGCTATGAACGAGAAAGAATTTAACAAAGCATGCCAAACCGCAATAAATCAAATGCACCAAATGAACAATAGAAGTACCAATAAACAGCCACCGCCTATAAAAGAACCCAACTCCCAATCAAAACAAAACAACTCTTTATTAGGCGATTTAAACATTCCGTTTTTAGAAAATCTTAAAACCGATAGCGACCTAACCCTTATTATTGGTATATTATTACTGCTATTAAGCGAAAAAGCCGATAAACGGCTTTTGTTTGCACTAATTTATATTTTACTTTAAAAGAGCATATTTATAGTTTAAATATGCTCTTTTTTATTCAATATTTTATAGGTAAATACTATTGCGAAAATACCAAAGGCTAAAAGCGTTATTAACACGTTGGTATTAGTGTGAATATATGGCTCTTTGCCAAAAATATTTATAATCAAATTAGGCAAAGAGGCGGTTATTGTTAAAACTATAGTCGCAACACTTGTTGCCAAAAATTTTTTAAATCCCTTTTCTTTTATACCATTATAAAGCTTACCGTAGCTTATAAAGAAAAGCATCAAACTGCAGTACGCAGCCAAAAGTAATACGTTATCGCTTATAAGCGCTAAAGAAGAAAAATTAATAAAGGTAAATATTGTCTTTACTATAGCATAAATAATAGGCATTATATGGAGTATCGGTGGCAATTTAAAACGCATTACGCTTTTTATGGCAATCACTAAAAAATACACCGCAGTAAATGCTGTGGCAAGTTTTAATAACAGTACTTGGCCTGCGAGCATTGTCATAGGCAAATTTTCGCCGAAAAGTTCTCTAAAAAGAGTAATAGCTACTATAAACGATGCTATAGCAAGCACCCAATCCTTTTTTGGAAGAGCTACAGATATTTTATCCATGCGAAATGCTAAAAACGAAAGTCCCGCACAAATAAGCGCTATAAGCACTAAGCACAAATTACCAATAAGCTCTTTTCCCGAAAAATAGAATCCGTTTGAGTATTCAACCAAAAAAACTATTTGTAAAATTCTTATTATACTACATATCGGCACTGCTGCCGCCAAGCTAAAAGCGAGCTTTTTAAAATCCATTATATTCTCCTATATTAACATTAAAATAAAAATATAATCATATATTTAATATTATAATGCAAGTTTAAAAATGTCAATAATATTGTAAAAAAAGAAGGTCCTTTTATGAAAAAATTTTTTACTCTTTCGGTATTTTTATTAGCTCTTTTATTACTTTTACCATTAACGGCATTAACCAAAAATCCACTTTCATCCCCCGTTTTGGCCGAAAGTACGACCTCCTCACAACCCGAAACGCTCAACCCCACGGCCGAAAACTTTAAAGTTTTAATCAGCAATACGA
>JBGVDY010000250.1:0-2487 GCA_045119585.1 Acutalibacteraceae bacterium
AAAAAGAAGTATTTAACAATTGCCCCAATCTTAAAAAAGTTTCACTACCTAAAAGCATAAAAACCATTAAACAAGCAGTTTTTAAAAAATGCAAAACTCTTACAGAAATAGACTATGCAGGCCGTAAAGAAGACAAAGAAAAAATAAAGATTTACGGCGATAATAAAGAATTAAATTCAGTAAAGTGGAACTTCGCACTTACTAGCCCTAAAAAGACAACCACTTCTAAAACAGAAACCACTTCTAAACAAGAAAAACCAAACAAAGAAAATTCTTATATACAAAATGAAATTGTCTCAAGTGAAGAATTGGTTTCAAGCGAGCAATCCCCTACCGAATCTCATACCACAACTATAGGTGCAACTACTGAAACTAAAAAAGAAACCAAGAATACACTTTGGATAGTTATTATTGCTTTAGTAGTTTTGGTATTATCAGGCGGTATTACCTACTACTTATTAACAAAATTCAAAAGGCGCTAAAAGGAGTTGTTTTTATGAGAAAAACTCTGTCATTTGTATTAATTAGCATACTAATATTTACAATATTTGCAACAATACCTGTAGTCACCCACGCTGATGATTCAGAAAATTATTCTTACGAAATTATTGATGGAGAAGCAATAATTACAAATATATCCGAAAAATGCAAAATAATCCCTTCAAAAATTAAAGGATACCCCGTAACTACTATTGACATTGAAGATTGCGAAGAAGATAACGGTGTACGTGCATCTAATTCTGAAATAATTATACCCGAAGGTGTTACTACAATAAAAAATGGTGCTTTTTCACGATGTGAAAAGCTTGAAAAAATCACTTTACCGAATAGCCTTAGTTTTATTGAAAGTTCAGCTTTTTATGATACCGAATATTATAACAAAAAATCAAACTGGGAAAACGGAGCACTTTATATTGGCAAGCACTTAATATTTGTAGATAAAAGTGTTTCGGGAAAATACCAAGTAAAAGAAGGCACTATCACCATTGCGGAAGATGCATTTTTAGGCTGTGAAAATATAACCGAAATTTTACTTCCAAAAAGTGTAAAAAATATATGCGTTAATGCCTTTACAAATTGCAAAAACCTTAAAAGCATAACCGTTTCTAAAGATAATAAATATCTTTCAAGCGTTGATGGTGTTTTATTTAATAAAGACATTACTAAGCTTATCGCAGCCCCCGGTGCCCTATCAGGAACCTATACTGTTCCAAAAAGCGTTAAAACTATAGGTGAAACTGCTTTTCAGCAATGTGTTTTTCTTAGAAAAGTAAACTTACCAAATGGTCTTGAAAAGATAGAATCCTACGCTTTTGGTTGGTGTGATTTGCTTGAAAGCATAAATATCCCCGATAGCGTAACAGAAATTGGCTCAAACATTTTATATAACACTAAATTACAGCTTGACAAAGGCAATTGGACAGACAAGGTTTTATATGTAGATAACCATCTAATTTCATCTGACAACGAAAATATTACAGGTGAATATATTGTTAAAAACGGTACATTAACCATCGCAGGCAACGCTTTTGGGAGCTGTGTAAAGCTTAAAAAAGTAACCTTACCCGACGGCATTAAATCTATTGGCGACTGGGCATTTAGCCTATGTGAAGAGCTCAAAAGCATAAATCTTCCTGATAGCATAACCTATATAGGTGATACTGCGTTCCATTTTTGCGAATCGCTAAAATCAATTAAAATTCCTAAAAAAGTTACTGTAATTCGCGACCATACATTTTGGGACTGTACATCACTTGAAAGCGTTTCATTGCCAAGCAGTTTAAAGAAAATTGAAAGTTATGCTTTTGCATTATGCAAATCACTTAAAGAAATAAACATTCCAAACAGCGTAACCTATATAGGCAACCATGCATTTACCTTTTGTGCTTTAGAAGAAGTTGTTATACCCGAAGGTGTAGAATCAATAGAACAATATGCATTTTATTCTAATAATTTAAAAGAAATTATTATACCAAAAAATGTTACAGGTATTTTCGACCATGCCTTTGCAGAATGTAGTTCTTTAAAAAAGATAACACTTAATAAAAAATTAAATTTTATACAAAAATACGCTTTTGAAGATTCTAAAAACATTACAACAATTAATTATAAAGGCACAAAATCCGATAAAAAAGAGATCACTATTGAAGACGGCAATTACTATTTAGAAACAGCAATTTGGGAATTTATTCCCGAAAAATCAGTTACTTCAAAAAAAGAAACTTCTTCTAAAAAAACTATAAGCAAAGTTTCAAGTACGGCTAGTGTTTTAAAAGAAGAAACAACTTCAAGCGAAATAACCCCTACCCCGTCTCAGTCCGAAAAAAGTTCGCAACACGTCGCAAAACCTATAAAGAAACAAAATGACACATTAGTAATATGGATTTTTGTTGCGGTTATTGTAATTGGAATATCAGGTGGATTTACCGCCTTTTGGCTTATTAAGAGAAAGAAAAATTAATCTAAAAAACACAAACCCCGTGGACA
>JBGVDY010000251.1:0-1169 GCA_045119585.1 Acutalibacteraceae bacterium
TACTGTTTTTTGCCTTGTTCACTGTTTTCTTTTACCGCTTCGAATGAAGGGCATTCTTGTGCGCCCGTAATATATTCATAATCCTTACTGTCTACACAGTAGCAGGTACCTAAAACGTTCTTAAGGTCACTTATTTTTTCGCCTGCATTTAATCGGTTTGCAATTTCTACAATATGCTTTTCACCCATACCGTACATTAAAATGTCGGCAGTGGAGTCCACAAGGATAGACGGGCGAACGGAATCATCCCAATAATCGTAATGGGCAAAACGGCGAAGCGATGCTTCAATACCGCCTATCGCAATAGGTACGTCGCCGTAAATTCGGCGTAAAGCCTTACAGTAAACGATAGTCGCTCTATCAGGGCGCTTGCCTGCTTTGCCGCCCGGGGTGTAAGCATCGTCGCTGCGGCGCTTTTTGGCGGCGGTGTAATGCGCTACCATAGAGTCTATATTACCGCCGTTTACTAAAAATGCAAGACGTGGAAGACCGAAACGTGTATAGTCATTGTCACTTGTGGGTTGGGGTATAATACAAACCTTATAGCCTGCGTTTTGGAGCACTCGCGAAATTATTGCAGTACCAAAAGACGGGTGGTCGACGTAAGCGTCCCCCGTTACTATTATAAAATCAGGTTGTTGCCAACCTAAATTTTCCATTTCTTTTTTTGTTATGGGTAAAAACGGCATAATATCACCATTCGAGAAAATATATATTGTAAGTATAACATAATTTTATAAATTTAACAAGGAGTTATAAGAATGACTTTTTTTGAGTGGTTTTACAAAGCGGTAATAATAGAGAGTATAGCGGTTTTATTAATTCTTTTGAGTATTCTTACTTTAAAATATTTTTTAAAAAGTGAGTTCAAAAAGGTGAAGGTATTTAATGAAAAATATATTATAGTTGATACCGATGTATCAGAGGTTTTAAAGAATGAGATTTAAGCTTTTTGGTACCGAAATTTATATTTCATTTTTATTCGCAAGCGTGATTACTTTTATGCTTTTATTCGATAAAACGGGTGTAATTTTACCACTTTTATTTGCGGTATTTATGCACGAAATGGGTCATCTTTTCTGCATGTGGGTGCAGGACAGCTCACCTAAATCCATAAAGCTGATACCTGCCTCTGTTCAGATAAATACGGGAATAGGGTCGAGCTATAA